>CAYZPL010000079.1:0-5031 GCA_964480415.1 uncultured Candidatus Izemoplasmatales bacterium | reverse complement strand
GCAAAAACCAAACCGTACACAAAGAAAAGAAATAAGAAGATTAATGAGTATCCAGTAGGGATACTTTTTTTCTTGTATTGGGTTCAAAAATAATATTGGTGTTTATAAATAAAATATTAAATGTTATAATAATTTGAGGGGTGTGGCCATGCGAAAATACATTGTTGGAATAGATATTGGCGGGACATCCGTCAAAATCGGAAAATTCAATCATTTTGGCGATTTATTGAACAAATTGCTGATTCCCACAAATAAAACCGACAACGGTGGACATATCCTTAAGGATATCGTGGATGCAGTCAAAGATATGGTTCCCGTCGAAGAAATCATCGGAATCGGTTTCGGCGTACCAGGACCGGTCAGAGACAATATCATATTGAACTGCGTTAACCTCGGTTGGAACAAAAAGAACTTGATCGAAGAAGTCCATCAACTGATCGATGACGACGAAATAATCGTCAGAGTTGCGAACGATGCGACTGCTGCAACGGCAGGAGAAATGTTCAAAGGCGTTGCCAAAGGTTATGAAAGCGTCGTGATGTTCACACTGGGAACAGGCATCGGTGGTGGTGTCATCATCAACAATAACATCATCGACGGCATCGACGGAACAGCTGGAGAAATCGGACATATACATATTGATACTGTTCATAACTTCAAATGCAATTGCGGAAAGACTGGATGTCTCGAGACTGTAGCTTCAGCCACGGGAATAGTCAATGTCGCAAGAGCCAATATGGAGAAATACTCATATCCGTCCCCTCTGAGAAAAGTGAAATACCTGAGCGCGAAGAAAGTTTTCGACTTTGCGAAGACAGGAGATCTTATCGCCAAAGAATCAATTTCAGAATCCATGGAGTATCTGGCCAAGGCAATGGCCATGGTTTCCTATATTATCAATCCGGAGATCATCGTCATCGGTGGTGGTGTATCCTACGCTGGTGACTATATCATCTCGGAAATAGAAAAACATTACTACAAGGAAGTCGAAACCTTCATATCCCATACTCATTTCATGTTGGCGTCTTTAGGAAACAATGCTGGTATATACGGGGCATGCTATCTGGTGAAACAATGAAAATAAAAGTCTTCCATAATAATAACGCAGATATCAATTCATATATTTTGATAAAGAATGATAAAGCGATGTGTATCGATCCGGGGTTCAACGGCAACGATATTTATCATTTTTTTATAGAAAACAGTATCGATCTCGAAAAAGTGGTATTGACACACGGACACTATGATCATATCCGGGATATATCATTGCTTTATTCACACTTTAAGTTTAAACTTCATTTGCACAGCCGTGATATGGAATTGCTCGGAGATTCCCGGCTGAATTACGCAAATGCCTTCGGAAATGATTTCCATTTGCCTTCCGACATCGAACCGGAACTCGTCCATGACGGCAACGATATCGTTTTTCAGGATGAAGCTTTCAAAATCATATCGACTCCCGGGCATACTGCGGGGTCAATATGTATCAAATATCAAAATAATGTTTTTACTGGAGATACACTATTCTACGATTCGGTCGGAAGAACCGACCTCTATTCCGGAAATCATGCGGAATTGAAGAAGTCAATCAAGAAATTATTGGGTATGATCTCCAATGGGGCTACTATCTACCCGGGACACGGAAAAGCCGCGAAACTTAAAGATATACTGGCTGTAAACAAATACTTGTCTACCTTCAGATAGATATGAATCGGGAAAGGAGAAATTTCACATGAATGTTTTGACATTGGGGACAATGAATACGAGAATCTTTTTTGAGACATTTTTTCCTCTAGTGGAAAATTCGCTCATCATCTTTACTTTGGTAGCCGTTATGGTTTTGGTAAGGCCTTCTATGAAAATGAGCAGAAAGCGCGTCCACATATTGTTCTACGTTTTGTTAGTTCCGATAATAGTCTTTATCATGCTTTCGTCATGGTCACCGGTTCCCGGTCTCAGGTTCGATGCTAGTTGGACTGTCATCAGCGTTTATGGCTATTTCTTCGGAACGATTCCTATGGCCATTGCCGCATTGACGGCAATTATCACAAGAATTTTCATCGGCGGAACCGGAGTCATAGCTGGAGTAGTTTCGATAGTAGCAGTTGCTGCATACACAACTATTGTAAGAAAATATTTGAAGAAACAACTGGAAAAGATTCCTCCGATTCTAAGGTTCTGGATCTTTGGACTCGTAGCGCATATAATCGTCCTGCCGACTTTGTTATTAGTACCTGATATAAATTTTTTTAGTCTATTCGAAGATATCGCCATTCCATTGTTTGTCATCTATCCGATCCTATCTGCTCTGAGCGGACTTGTCATAACCGTTGTAATGAACAACAATCAATACAATCAGATAATCATTGATCAGAAACGCTTGCTTCAGGCAGCCGTAGACAGCCCTAAAAACATGGAAATATATGTTTTGGATCATGATTACAAATACCTTACATTCAATGCTTATCATAAATACTGCATGAGAAAATATAATAATATCGAAATCAGTATCGGTGATTCAATGCTGGAATCTATCAAGAATGATGATATATATACCAAATTTCAGTCAGAGGTGCAAAAGGCCCTTAAAGGCATCAGCTTCATAACCGTTGATAGAATGGGGAAAGGTTCCAATAGCAAATACTATGAATACCGATTTACTCCTATCAGAGATGAAAAAGAACAAGTGATCGGAGTGGGGGTATTCTCTCAGGATGTGTCAAAACAAAAAGAGTACGAGAATTATATCATTTTTCTCAATAACCATGACAATCTGACGAACCTTTATAACAGAAGATACTATAATTCACAGATAATCAAATTGGATAATTACGATGCGATGCCACTATCGATCGTGATGGCGGACATAAACGGACTTAAGATCGTCAATGATGCTTTCGGCCACGCTCAAGGAGATGAACTTCTGAAGATCGCTTCCGAGATACTGAAAGACACATTCAAGGATTACGGTTTTGTCGCCAGAATCGGAGGAGATGAATTTGTGGCGGTTCTCAAGAACACATCATATGCGGAAGCCGAGCGCCTGATCTATGTCGTTGAAGACAGAATTAAAGATTTCAACATTTCCGGTATCGCGATTTCGATTTCATTCGGACTCGCCACAAAGGACAATGACATATTGGTAGACGAGATAATCAAGGAAGCTGAAGACAATATGTACAAATACAAGATCTTCCATCAGGATTCCAACAAGAGCGAAGCGATTGCGACAATCCTAAAAACACTTCACGAGAAGAACAAACGCGAGGAAAGCCATTCCAAACGTGTATCCGAATATTGTGTGGCTATCGGCCAAATGATGAAACTTTCCAAAGGCGAGATAAATCTTCTAAAAATAAGCGGTATTCTCCATGATATCGGTAAGATCGCCATCGATGATACGATTCTGAACAAGCCTGGTAAACTCAGTGACCATGAATGGGAAGAAATCAAGAAGCATCCTGAAATCGGTTTTCGAATCCTTTCCGCTTCGCCGCAGTACGCGGAGATATCGATGGATATACTCCATCACCATGAAAGATATGATGGAACCGGATATCCTCAAGGTTTAAAGTCAGAAGACATCTCTTCAGGTTCAAGGATCATCGCTTTGGCGGATGCCTACGATGCGATGACATCCTCTAGACCGTACCGACCGGCATTGACTAAGGACGAAGCTATCGCCGAAATCGAGAAGAATCTCGGCAAGCAGTTCGACCCATTTATCGGAGAGCTTTTCATTAAATATCTCCGCACAAAAGAAAAAGACAAAAAGACCGCAAAATAGCGGTTTTTTTATTGTCAATAAAAAGTATCACGCAATATTCATAAAATTCTTAGCACTCAAGACTTGACATTGCTAAAAACCTCTTGTATAATACATTTAGCAATCTAGTTATTTGAGTGCTAATGAGGTGAGATGATTTTGACAAAAAGACAGGAATTGATTTTGAAACTCGTTGTGGACGAGTATATCAGAACAGCCGAACCGGTAGGCTCGAAAGCCTTGGCCGATTCCATGAATGTGTCTTCCGCAACAATCAGAAACGAAATGAGCGAATTGGAGGATCTCGGCTTTATCGAGAAGACCCACACATCATCCGGAAGAGTTCCTTCCGACAAAGGATACAGATATTATATCGAAACCATCATCAAGAATCTTGATGAGGAGACTGATGGTTATTTTGAGTTTGAGGAAATTTTTGAAAACAAGGACGAGGGACGCGACGAAATAATCAAAGAAGCCATAAACCTTCTTTCACAAGCCACAAACTGCACGGCTATATCTTTGGGACCGAATGCGATGCATTCACGCGTCAAGAAAGTTCAACTCGTACCTTTGAACGAACATCAGGCTTTGATTCTGGTGATCACCAATTTCGGATATGTCGAGTCGAAACAGATCAATATCCAACCCGACGTCGAGATTTCAGAACTCGCAAAAGTGATCGAACTACTTAATGAATTGCTGGTGGACACACCGATATCGAGAGTATCGGAGAAACTTCATTATGAGATTCAGCACAGCCACATCAAGGAACTTTTGAAATATCGCGAAACCATAGTCGATTCGTTTATCGAGGCGTTCTCGAAGTTCGCACAATCGAAATATTATCTCACCGGACAATCGAATATGCTGTATCAGCCGGAATTCAATGATATCCAAAAATTGAGACAATTCATCGAAACAATCGAAAACAACGAGATATTTCAAATTGTCGAGACCGACAATGAGGGAATAACAGTCAAGATAGGTTCTGAGAACCGCGTAACATCGATGCAGGATTGTACAGTCATATCATCTAGTTATGATACACAAAACGGAGAGAAGGGAACGATTTCACTGGTTGGTCCCACGAGGATGGATTACCGTAAAATCATTCCATTGATGAAATATCTGGCAAATCATATCGCCAAATTATATGAAGAGGAGTAAACACAATGGGTGAAAACGAAAAAGAGAAAGAAATAGTTGTCGAAGCTGAAAAAGAATTGACGGAAACGGCAACCGAAACGACACACAAAGAAGAA
>CAYZPL010000078.1:721-5046 GCA_964480415.1 uncultured Candidatus Izemoplasmatales bacterium | reverse complement strand
ATGCGATAGGTAAACTGATCCAAGCGCTTCAAGACGATGGCCTGATGGACAACACGCTCATCGTGCTTTACGGAGATCATGATGTCTATTACCATAATCTTAATCTGACAATCAATCACGCTACCGGTGACCAATATTATCTAGTCGATATGTACAAGACTTTCATGTGCATGTACAATCCGCTACTGAATCAGACGTATCGTGAAATAAATAATACGAACAGCGGTGAGATTCTGAAATTCGTTTCACCTTACAATATCGTACCGACAATCATGGATCTTTTAGGAATGCAATATAACACCAATTTGTATCTTGCCGGTTCCGTATTTTCGGACAAGTTGGATGTCTTCTATTCCAACAAACTCGCAGGTCTGTTCGACAATCAGTTCTACAGCGATGATGGAGTCTCGACAAAATATCAGAAAGCGGATGCGATATTCGCTGACGAACAGCCGTTTTTGGCCCAATGTCAGAACGTTATCCAGAATTTGGATTATATCGACAGATGGTTTACCGCGACCAAGATAGACAAACAATAACAAATATTAAATCATGAAATAATTAAGATGAGAAAAACGTTTTGAAATAAGAAAACGTTTTTCTTTTATTTATGTTTTATTTAGTTTTTTATTATTATATAATATTGTTGTATCAAAGGGAGGTTTTATCATGTGGCAAACAATTGCGAACTTCTTTACCTCGGTTCCGCTTTCCGAAGTCCTTATCATTTTCTTTGCGAAAGTCATCGAAGTATCTGTCGGAACGCTCAGAATCATCTTCATTGGTAAGGGATATAGAAAGCCGGGTACGTTTCTTGCGATTATTGAAATCCTGTTATGGGTTTTCATCGCATCCAAGGTGATCGTCGGTATCACCCAAGCACCTTTGAAAGGAATCATCTACAGTCTCGGTTTCGCAGCCGGTGTTTATGTCGGTTCGATCCTAGAAGCGAGATTGGCTGTGGGAAAAGTTTACATCCAAGCCGTAATCATGCGTGAAGAGGCTGCAAAAGTCGTAAATGCAATTCGTGAGGCTGGATACGGAGTCACAGTTTTAGCCGCACAAGGCAAGTTCAGGAGCCGCAAGGTTCTAATGATCTTTGCCAATAGAAAAGAGAAGGATGTAGTAATAAATCTCATCAATTCTATGGACGATGACGCTTTGGTTGTGGTGAACGATGTATCTTCCATCCAAGGGGGATATGTCAGTGCCTGGCGGAAGCTGGTCAAATAAAGGGAGGTAGAACATGAAAATATTCGTAATCGGTGGTGCTTCGTTCGACGATATCATCCATGTCGAGGAATTCATGGAAAGTGTTCCTCATACAGTATTCGCAAAATCTGCTTATTCGACACCGGGATCTTCTGGTTTCAGTAAAGCAATTGCTTTAAAAAGACTTGGCTTTGAAGTCAGTTTTTTTGCCGTTGTTGGTGCCGATCAATATGGGCAACAAATCACGTCGACTCTCAGAAAAGAAGGAGTAAAGTTCTTAAGTGTCATCGACCATTCAGGAACTGAACGACACACTAACATCATGAACAAATTTGGTGAGAGAATCTCCATTATTATGAACAGCACATCAGATAACACAGATTTCGATGCGAAAGCTTATGAAGAAGAAATCATAAAGGCTGATTTTATCTGTCTCAACATAAACAATTATGGTCGCAAATTCATCCCTTTGATCAAGAAACATAAAAAACCTGTTTGGGTAGACATCCATGACTACAACGGATTTGACCAGTATTATGACGAGTTTATCGATATCGCCGACTTCATCTTCATGAGTTCGGACAAGATAGCCGATCCCGAAGAATATCTAAAGCGTTGGGTCAATACGGGAAAAATACTCGCCATCTGCACGAAAGGAAAAGACGGAGCAATATATTTCGGATCTGAAAAAGAATTGCTTAGTGTCGAGGGGAGTTCTTTGAAAGTAGTGGATACTAACGGTGCGGGAGACAATTTTTTCAGTGGGTTCGTATATGGATATTACCATGGGAAAAACGCCTTGGAATCATTGGAAATGGGCAGAATCGTAGCTGATTCCTGTGTATTGTCGAAGAAAATCGTAAGTGATGATTTATCTCTTGAAATACTAAGGAAAAAACATTAAAAAAAGGTTGAAAAAAAGCGTGAAATCATATAAAATATATATTGCTAACGCTTTTGCAGGTGTAGTTTAATGGTAAAACGTCTGCTTGCCATGCAGATAATGGGGGTTCGATTCCCCTCGCTTGCTCCATATTATAATGAAATAGCTTCCAAAAGTATGAGATAGCACACTAGAAATGCTAACTGACTGAAAGAAGCTTTTTTATATGAAAATATAATTAATGTAAAAACATCATATGTGAGAAGAACATGCGTTTAAGGTAGTAGTATAGCTTCTTAGATACAAATTATACAATGATGAGTATTTTATGCTAACAATTTTTGTAAATCAACGAAACTTTATTATTCTTTTCATTATAATATGATAAATATCTCGTTAAGTAGAGCCAATTAAGCGTATTTTGTAATCGACAAATATCATATAAAAAAAGAACCATTTCATTATCGAAATGGTTCTTTTCAATTTGTTAAATTTTACCAGTTGTGATTTATTTCCTGAATCTGTTCTTTGGAGATATCATATGCGTCCAAGTTTTCTGAATATTCGCCATATTCTTTGGCTCTGTCTTCAACCCAGAATTCTTCGAGATACTCATATTCGTTTTCGTTCATGTGGTTATAGTCGATATGGGATCTGTATGGATCGTACCATGATGTCTCACTATCCAGATCAGCAAAATGTTTGATCCTGTTCATAATATCTCCTCCAGACTTTTTTATTGAATCCAGAAGGGACCTATGTTCTATATCGCTTCATGTTCGTAATTGACCCCCTCAAGGATTAACTTTATTATAGAACATTATTATGAAAGTACTGTCACAATCATGTTAAATTTCAGTTAAATTTCCATGTCGGAATTGTTATGTGATTGTCAAAGTTTTGTGAACCTTGGTAAAAACCCGTAATCAAAGCTGAAATAATCATAAAAGATATTATATATTTTAGTCAGAATTATTGGAATGTGGGAGAATATTTGGTATAATTTGCTTAGAGGTGATGTATTAATGGAATATATCATAAAAGATTTTGAAACCAGGTATTTCGCTGGGCTCGAACTCGACGGAGGAGTCAACGCCAATTCAAGCGACAAACTTAAAATTCCTGCTCTTTGGGATGATTTTTTCAAAAAATATGTCCAAAATATTCCTGATAAAACCGAACCGCATAAATTCATCGGCTTGGAAATCTATCCGTATGATTTCATGGAAACGAAGAATTTCGACTACTATGCAATGATTGAAACCAACACCTTGATTGAAGGCAGAGGAGAAATCGTAACCAAGAAACTTCCAAAAGGAAAATACATTAGTTTCCCGATAAAATTCGATGATATCACAAACGAAGTCGGCAAAGTCTATAAATTTATGGAGACTCAAGATTTGAAAGTCCATATGGGTTTCGATGTCGAAGATTATCTTGTAACACAAGACTATTCAAAAAAAGGTCAAATCCTTCATATGATGTTTTTGTTGGAGGAATAATAAGATAAAATGGTTGTTTTAGACAACCTTTTTATATAGTTGTAGTAACAAAAGGGGAGAGATGTCAAATGGGAAATGGTTTTGGTTCATATGAAAAACTGATAAAAGAAATAAAATTGAAGGGAAGGAAATTGGAATATTACCTAACCTTGAACCTGTTTAGAAACGAAGAAAAGAAAATCATCAAAACCTTGAAGAAATTCCAGAATTCTGATGGTGGTTTTGGTAAAGGTCTAGAAGCCGATATCAGACTACCAGCATCGAACGTCGCAAGTTCCGACGTCGCAATCCAATTTCTTGACGAAATCAAGGATGAGGCACTAAAGGAAGAAATGGTAATCAGACTTATCAAGTATTATGAGTCGGTATACAAAGAGGACCTTAAGGGATGGGAGATCGTTCCGAAAGAAGTAGATCAGTATCCACGAGCTATCTGGTGGAATTATGAAAACGCGCCTTCATTCACCTATGGCAATCCGAATCCCGAAATAGTCGGGTTTCTCTACAAATATAAACGATATCTTTGCAAAGTTGATCTGGATATGCTTATAGAAAATATCGTAAATTATATAAACGGAAAATTCATGGAGGAAAAATCCCAGCATTCGGTCGTTTCTACCTTGTGTTTCTATCATGAAGTGGATGCATTGACGAAGAAAAAAATTGAATCGAATCTGAAACTGGCCCTAGAAGCGGAAATGGAAAAAGAAGATTGGAATAAATACTGT
>CAYZPL010000078.1:0-711 GCA_964480415.1 uncultured Candidatus Izemoplasmatales bacterium | reverse complement strand
CTAGTCTATTTGTCAGCACCGGAATTAATGAAGGGTTATGAAGCGATTTTGGAAGCGAATATAGCCTTCAACAAACAAAAAATTGACAAAGGTCTGATTGAACCAATGTGGCAATGGAACCAGTATGATGAAGTGTTCGAAAAAATCAAGGGAGAATGGTCCGGACTTCTAACTTTCAGGGTTATAAAGGCGCTTTCGAGATACGAAAACGAGAAATTAAAACCTGACTAAATCTCCATAATTTTATCATAAAAAAATCTAAAAATTCGCTGATTTATTCAGCGTTTTTTGTGTTATAATTATAAATGTAAAGCGTTTTTAAAAATTAAAGGAGATCAGAATGACACGATTTACGAATGACGTGAAAGAATTAGAGATGATGGCAGTTGTCAAAGACAAACCTGAAGTGGGTTTTACTTACACTAAGAAGACAATTTCAACGGACCTAAAATCTGGTGAAGTATTGATCAAAGTTCATACCGCATCATTTTGCGGAACGGATTCTCACATTTACGAGTACAATAATTGGGCTAAACATAGGCTTAGGCTGCCACTTACTGTCGGACACGAATTCAGTGGGGAAATCATCAAGATCGCCAAAGACGTGACGAGAGTCAAGGTCGGAGACGTTGTCAGCGCCGAGACCCATATAACGTGCGGTGAATGTGAATTTTGTTTAAGAGGGGAAGGTCATATCTGCCAAAACACCAA
>CAYZPL010000077.1:0-5182 GCA_964480415.1 uncultured Candidatus Izemoplasmatales bacterium | reverse complement strand
ACTGCTGAACAAGTTTATAAACAACTTGACGAGCATCAGATAACTACCAGTTTGCCAAGAACTGAAGATTTGGTAAAGACACTCAAAAAGATTAAATCGGATGGATATACCCATGTCCTATGCATTAATATTTCTTCTGGACTGAGCGGTACATTCAATGCATTTCGTTTGGGTTTTGAACATGTTGAAGGTCTAGACATAACCCAATATGATTCTAAGACTCTTGGCATGGGATTAGGTGTATTGGTTGAATATGCTTTGGAATTGGTCAAAGAGAAAAAGACGATCAAGGAAATAGTCAAAAGCTTAGATAACATGAGATATGAAGACAGTCTTGCCATTTATACAATCAACACCCTTAAATATCTCCGCAAAGGAGGCCGTATTGGTAAAGTTGAAGGAACCATCGGGAACATTCTCCATATCAAACCTATCATTACTGTCAATGACGACGGAGTATATGTGACGATGACTAAAGCTTTCGGAATGAAGCGCGCTTTGATTTCCATGAGAAATATCATTGTGGAGAAATTTGGAAAAGCTTTAATTGATATTATAGTACATTATGGAAATGATCCGGCACACGCCATAGAGCTTGGAGAAAAACTAAAAGGATTCTTGAATATCAGAAATATTTCCACTTCGCAACTGACTCCGGTTTTAGGTGTTCATACGGGACCAGATATGTTTGCGTATGTCGCAAGAAGAATATACGGATAGATTCTATTAGATATAATAAAATATACTTTTTTAATGATGCAAGGAAAGTTTCTTGCATCTTTTTGTTTACTTGTATAATAACTTTTCAATTTCCTATTTCGTCAATTTATCAGTTATCACATATAAGATGCTAGTCTCTATATTTACAAGACTAGCATCATTCATGTTTATTTAGTTTGATAAGTAATTGGTGAGCTTACTCGTATGAGTGAGCTTTTTCATTTCTTTGGATCTTCTGGACCTGACTTTCTTTTCCGTCTGTTTGACTATCTTCTTGATCGCCTTGTTGTTTTGTGCCACCTTAAGATACGGATAATAGGTCTTCAAGATCAAATCGAAGGATCCGGAAAGATTTTCGAAATCCTTCTCGTTCTTGACAAGAGAAGTGTTGAATTCCTTAAGCATGTTGTTGATCTCAGTCTGGAAAATCTCATCTTGTTTCGAATTGTCCAGAGCGAACTTTTCTTCCAATACCACAAGTTGACTCTTTTTAGTCTGGATGATCTTCTCGCTTTTCTGGATGATTTCCTGACGCGCCGCTTCCAATGTCTGGTCGAGATTTTTGTTTTCGACTTCGATTGCAGCTAAATTGGCTTTGTACTGGTTGTCAATAGCTTGCATCTTGACACCGTATTCGTCTCTGACGATGTTTCTTTCGGCTTCCATTGATTCGATTTGCTCGATATATTTGTTTTTATCTATCTCCGGCATTTCTTCAAAGAATACATGAAGATAATTATCCATTAGGTTTTGTGTGGCTTCGTCCAGTTCGATTTCAGCCATCTTCAGTTTGTAATTGCGTCTTTCCTGGATTTTCTCCAGAGTCTTCTTAAGACTAGGTTCAAGGATATGGACGCGGTTTGCGAGATATGGTTTCAATGCGTCATATTTTTGCTTTGCAGTTTGGTACAGGTCATTGAATTCGGCGATGGTCTCGTCTCTGATTTCCGTCGCGTCCTGTAAGGCGACCACAAGATGCTCATCGAGATCCATGATCTTGCCCTTGGCTTTGGTGATCTTTTCATCGCCGTCGATGATCGCTTGGATCTCTTTTTGCATGTCGTCATGGGTACGCTTGTTTTTGACAATCTGTTTTTCGATCTGTCTTATCAGTTTCGGATCAGTTGCTTCGGTAAGCAGATTTGTATCATGGTAAAGCATCGCCTGATATTCGTCGGCGATCAAATTGCGTTTGTCTTTATGTTCTTTCATCCGTCTGTCGACTACGTCTTGGAAGAACGCTTTTTCCTCGGCGACCGCCTTCATGATGGCTTCAACACGCAGACGGTATTCGTTGTTGGCGAGTTCCACCTGTTCCCTTGCGAAACGCATCTGGTTTTCATAGGTCGTCAGGATGAATGCATCGTTGATCTCGGTTTCTTCATCGACTCTGTTGGATTGGCTGACGAGATATTTTTTCTCGTTTTCATACATGGTGTTGAAATGCAGCGCTTTGACATCGTATTCCTTCAAAGCGAGTTTTATTTTTGAAGCTGCTTCGATGACGTTGATATTATGTGATTCGACATCTCGGATCCGTCTTACCAGAATATTGGTGATTATCGACAGCCACTTTCTATTGACGTTGCTGGTGCCGATCAAGTATTCCATATGCAAGTTAATGGCTTCTTGCAACAAGTCGATTGAGTATTTTTCGAGCAGAAGGTTGTTTTTGACCTTTTGCATCTTCACCTTGTTTTCCGCAAAGAATCCCTGGACTTCAGCAATACTTTTTAGAATATCGATGTCTTGCACAAGAATCTGTTTTTCGATTTCGTAGACAAGTTTGGATTCCAGATCGTTGATCTGTTGTTTTATCTTAAGCATCTTGATATCGAAATTGACGTTAATCTTATATTCCCTGTTCATTTCGGACATGGACAGGAAATTGAGTTCGTCCTTGATGATCTTGGTGGCGTTGTCGCCGATGATCTGCGCAAGGAATGGGTCGATTTTAAGAAGTTCCAGATAAAGTCTGTAATATTTCTCCATCTTGAAGATGAGATTTCTCGATTCCTTTTGGAATTCGAGGAAGATATTCTGTTTGTTCTTCAGGAATTTTTTCGTCATGTGTTTGGCCCTGATTGCGCATTTCTTTCTCAGTGCGACATGTTTCAGAGCGAGATTGTATCGCTTGACAAGGGTGTCAAGCGTTTTGGAATCGTTTGACTTGGCAACAGCTATTTTCTGTTTGAGTCCGAAAATATATTCGTTAGGATGCGAGAAGAAGCCGGTGTCTTGGAACAAGGCGAAACCGCGTTCGTTGAAGACTCTTTCCAAAGTCTTGTTATAGAGTCTTACGTATTCTTCGTTGAGGATGTTTTTGATTTTCTCCTCCTGATTGAAAAGATGTTCCTTGAAAGCTTCCTGCTGAATGATCTTATCGGAGATCAGCGCCTGGATGTTGATCGATGTAGGATCCTCCTCCAAGGAAAAGGTCAACTGGTTGTCAACGAAGTTTTTCTTTTCTTTATTGAAGAAATCGTTGAGATTCTTCAGTTGGGTATTTTTCTGTTTCATCAGAACCAGAATCCGACTGTCCATCTCGGTGATGTCGGTATCGAGCTTCTTAAAGGATTCCAAAATCTCATCATGGTAGGTTTTGAAGATTTTGTCGATTTCTCTGGTTTTGTCACTGTAGTATTCATATATGCCTTCGAAATTCATGATTGTGTTGGCATAGGTTTGGATGTATTTGTCGAAGAAGTTGAATTTGTTCTGGATTGCCGCCTTGTTGAGATAATCGAGAGCATCGATCTTGTTGTCGGCTTGGGTTCTTTCAAAGCTGAGAAGATTGAAATTCTCCTTATGTACGCTTTTCTCGGTGCCAGAGATGACTTCCTGCCTGTCGACGACGACAGCTTCCTCGTGGAAGAAGAGGTCTTCCTTAAGCTTATTCGCTTTCTCTCTCAGGTTTTCCAGAGATTCTTTAACACTTGAGATATTATTGAGGGTTATATGCTTGTGACTCTTTGCATGGTTTGTGATTTTTTCATAGAACTCGTTGAAAAGGGACAATTCCTTGTCGTTGGCTTCGTTTATCTTGTTTTTATAAAGTTCGTAGTTGTCGAATTCCTTTGCCGGTTTGTCGGACATGAAACCCTCCTTTTTATCAAGCGTCGATTATTCGTTTTTGTTTTTCTTTCGATTTTTGTTTAATTTGAGTGATACCATCCCTTGTTTCCTTACTCTTGGCTAAAGTATCCTTGTACAGAACGTCGGTAGCATTTAGGACAGTATCATGATACTTCTTGATGTCCTCGAAAGGTTTATAGATGAGAGAATGTTTGGTTATCGTGTCTTTGTATTCGTTCTGACTGACGAGGAATTTCTGATAATTATCGACATAGTCGGTATTGATGCCGGTGTATTGTCTGATGAAATCGTCTTGTAGTGATTGGATCTTCTTGTATAAAGCCAGATAATCGACTGGTAACCTCTTTTGGATTTCACCGATCTCCTTAAGATACTGAGGACGGGAAACGAATTTTTCTTTTTCGATCTCCGTGTATTTCTTCATCAGTTCCTTGCGTTTCTGGTCGATCAGTTCCTGTTTCTCTCTCAATATGACTGCCAGAGTTTCCTGCTTTTTCAGAGGAAGTTCATTGATCTGCTTTTCAAGTACCGCTATGGTTTTCTGGTTTTCACTGATGCGTGAGTCATAAAGCAGATTGATATAGTCGATCTCATCTTGGTAATTCAATTTCTGCTTGAGGTCGATCTTATCGAAGGTCTTCAGATAATCCTCGTATTGGATATCCAGATTGATGAGATCTTGGATATAGATTCTGTCGATGAATTTCAGCAAGCTAATAAGTTCCTTGTCATTTTTGTTGATTATCTTTTCGAAACGTTTCTTGATGAATGCAGCGACTTTCGTGGTTTCTTCACGGTTGTCCAAAAATTCCTTGTTTATCTTATGCACCTGATGTTTGAAAACCTTGTTTATGATGTCTGATTCGTTCTTGAAATGGACAATCTGTTTTTCTTTGCTGATTTTATGCTGCAAAGCTTTGGTGAGCAATCTCTCGTATTCATCTGTAACCACCTTCATGGTTTTTCTGTCGTTCTTTTGGGCTCTTTTTATGAACAACCTATCGGTCTTTGTGACTGATTCGGAGATGTCGATGAATGCGAAATCAATGATTACTTCCAATTTTTCGAATATCCCTAAAGTCTCGATATAGTATTTCTTGAGTGCCAGTAATATTTTCTTCGGATTTTTCGTTTTGGATATTATGTCGATTTGGCCGGTATTGAGAAAGATGATTTTTTCGATGGTCTTCTCATATTTCTTGTCAAGCAATTTCATTACTTTGGTTATTTGGTACTTGTATGCATAATCGCTTGTGATATCATAGATGAATTTTGCGGCTGACAGTATCTCGGAAAGTTCTGCGTTAGTTTTGACGATGTATTCCTTGTCGAAGGATGCTTCCGATTCGTTGAGAATAATCAACTG
>CAYZPL010000076.1:0-5320 GCA_964480415.1 uncultured Candidatus Izemoplasmatales bacterium | reverse complement strand
GAAATCTATATTGTTTTCGAATTCAGTCAGAATGGTAGCCAATTTTTTTGAAAAAACCGCCATGTCTTTGTTTGTTTCGAGTTTTTCTTTCATCTTTCCTTTGATTTCGTCTATATGTTCATAGATGTCTTCAAGATGCGGGTAGTCGGCAAGAAGCTTAGCGGCGGTTTTCTGTCCGATTCCAGGTATCCCCGGAATATTGTCGGAAGGATCACCTACAAGTCCTTTGTAGTCGATGACTTGATCGGCTTTCAGTCCTAGCTTTTCTTGAAGGTGGTCCGGTGTGTATATTTCCACTTCCGTCAGACCCTTCTTGGAAACTATCTGGCTGACATTCTTGTCCAGAAGCTGCATCAAATCGTGATCGTTGCTATAGATTACGATTTCATCGAATTTTTCTTTATAGTGTTTCACAGCGTAACCGATGATGTCGTCGGCTTCCATCGTATCCTGTTCGTAATAGTATACTCCAAGTGCATCCATATATTCTTTCATAAGCGGAAATTGCATGACAAGTTCCTGTGGTGTTTCCGAACGAGTTCCTTTGTATTCTTCATATTCCAAGTGTCTATGAGTTTTTCCCACACAGTCCAAAGCCACAAGAATATTCGTATAGCCGTCGTCAATCAGTTTTGTCATCGCATGCGCAAAGCCAAAAATACCGTTTGTATACAGCCCGTCTTTGTTTTGCATCAGATTTCCTGAATATGCGGTGGCGTAATATGACCTGAACAATAGATTGCTTGCATCCACCAGAAGTAATCTCTTCATCTGTTTCACCTCGATACTGTAAATTATTTTACCATATATACTAGAAAATTTCCTATATCTATCCTGAATTTCTCAAAGGTTTGTCTCATATAAAAAAATGCACTTGTGAAAAAGTGCATTTCTTAAAATTTTCAGTGTTTTCTGATGTTTTTCTTAAGTATTAAAAGCAAACCCTTTAAAATCAAAGTCTTGTCCAAAACCATCTTTTCCTCGCATAAAGGGCCGACAATTTCTGCGTGTCCTCCAGTAAGGATTACTGGCAGATCTTTGTTGTTCAGTTCGGCTTTGATTCTTTTGATCATGCCGTCAATCATGGCCGCATGGCCGTTAAGAATACCGGATTTTATGCAATCCACAGTGTTTGTGCCCAAAACTTTTTTCGGTGCCACAAGTTCCACCTGTGGTAATTGTGAAGTCATATTGACCAAAGCGTTTCTGCTAGTGGTAAGACCAGTCGCGAGAACAACGCCTTTCAGTATCTTCTTTTCAAGATATGTGAAAGTCGTTGCGGTTCCGAGATCTATAACAAGACATGTCTCATCATATAGATTGATGGCTGCAACGGAATTTGAGATAAGGTCAGACCCGACTTCTTTGGGATTATCGGAATTGATCTGTATCCCGGTCTTGACGCCTGAACCGATGAATAAAGGTGTAATGGAAAAATTCCTTTCGAAATAGTCTCTGAATATTTCATTGATTTCTGGAACGACACTTGAAACTATCGCTTCCGAACATGAAGAAATAAAACCATTCAAAGTAAGTTCATACTCTGCCAATGATTTATTTTTTTCAGTGTTCAATTTGACGATTTTATCAATTGTTTCGCCATTTTCGGACATACCGATTACGATTGTGGTATTTCCGATATCAATTACTATTTTCAACTTGGACTTCTCCTTTTGGATTCTTAGCATATTTCTGAATTTTCAGGTACTGTCCTAATCTAATTACTAGTACGCCTCCAACTACTGCCGCCAAGCCTGCTTCAATCAATGATGCCCATGGAAAACCTGCGCCACCAACTAGCGCTGCGATATAAGCAGTTATTGTTCTGTCAGCTGCTGGTAGATGTAATGCCATTCCATACACTGTATAGAGCATCGTTAATGTCACTAATGAATGAATAAGTGACAAAACAAAGAAACTTGATCCTACTGCAAGATATTTGTTTTTGAATAATTTTAAACCAAAATTAACTATCGGCACAATCAATATACCAAATATGAATCTCGGAAGAATAGCCACCCAAGGGTAGACAAAGAATAAAGGATTGTAGATAAAAGCGGCGATATTTGATACTACACCAAATGTCAAACCTAACCACAATCCATATTTTTTCCCGAACAATGCTGCCCCAACCAATACAGGGATATGGATGAGCGTTGCCTCCATATTAGGGGTGATTCTGATGAAACCAATTGTTGAACCAGGAACCCAACTTGGTACCAAGCCCATTACTGCAATAATAGCGATGAACATCGCCAGACGAGTCATATCTCTCGTCTTTTCTTTTTTTGATAATACTGCTTTAGTCATTATTTTTTCCTTTCCAAGCCACTCTCTCAGTGGTCTCATAAGTTTATATTTTCAAAAGATCAGGCGTTGTCTTTTATTTCCTGGATCTTTTTGAAATCAATTTCTTTAAGCATTGCCAATATTTGATCTTTAACTGCCAAATAATCATCCTTGTGAATAACCGATGTGGCTGAATGGATATACCTAGCCGGCATTCCGATCGTACAGACTAGCACACCTTCACGAGATAACTGCACAGTAGCTGCGTCAGTCGCTCCAAGTGATCTGTAATATTGGAATTTTATGTTGTTTTTCGTTGCGACGTCTTCGATGAACTTTTTCATACCTTCATGTAGTATGGCTCTCGGATCGAAGAATCTGATCATGAATCCACCGCCTAATGTTCCACCGACTTCGGATTCGCCGAATGTGTCAGCACAAGGAGAACAGTCGACTGCGATGAACAGGTCGGGTTTGATCTTGAATGAAGATGTGTGGGCACCTCTTGTGCCGACTTCTTCCATGACGTTCGCACCACAATAGAGTTTGCAATTCAATTCTTCTTTTTTGACACTTTCCAAGATATCGATTGCCATACCGGTTCCGAAACGGTTATCCCATGCTTTAGAAAAGATTTTCTTTCCGTCAGCGGATTCGCGATAAGTGTTGTGAAACACTATCTGTTGCCCGATCCTGATTCCCAATTCGATTGCGTGCTCTTTATTGTCAGCTCCGATATCAAGTAGAAAGTCTTCGAAATCGGTTACTTGTTTTGTATGATTATCTCTTAATAAGTGAGGTGGTTTAGCGCCAACTACACCAGGAACAATGCTACCGTCGTCAAGAATGACATCCATATGCTGAGCGACAATTACCGCCGGATTTACACCCCCGATTGGAAACATCTTAATGTATCCGCTCGTGATGATCTCTTGTACCATCGCGCCGACTTCGTCCATATGTCCGGCAATCATCACTGTCGGTCCATCTTTATCGAGGTTTATTCCTCCGAAAATTGAACCTAGATTGTCTTGAATGACTTCTTCAGAAATAGGAGTCAATTTTTCTTTGATGTATTGTCTTACATATTTCTCTCTGCCCGAAACACCAGGTAATGAAACCAAATCTCTATAAAGTTGTTTCATGTGATTCTCCCTTGTGAATTATTTTCAAATAGTATATGGAATTGCCCTTTTCGACAAAGCGCATTTCGAACTCGGTTTGGATGTTGTCCTCAGGTAAGTTATTATATAAGTCCCATTCAACTTTGTCAACAGCGTAACGGTTGTCATTTTGAAATTCTTCGATTGAATATTCGAAAAACGATTTATTGTCGGTCTTTAGTTCGATGATGCCGTCTTTTTCGATTATGTTCGTATATCTTGATAAAAATCTGTTACTAGTTAATCTTCTCTTCGCCTGCCTCGTTTTTGGCCAGGGATCCGAGAAGTTCAGATATAGTCTGGTTATTTCATTTTCAGAAAATATATTTTCAATATGCTCTGCATCAAATCTTATCAATTTCAGATTCGGTAATGGGCCTTCAATAAGTTTCTCCAAAGCTCTCACAATGACGGAGTCGAACTTTTCGATGCCGATGAAGTTCCTATCTGGATTGTTCAAAGCCTTTTCGTAAATGAACTTCCCTTTGCCGCATCCGATTTCTAGCTCAATACTGTTCTTGTTTTCGAACAGTTCGTGCCATTTTCCTCTGTGTTTTCCAGGATCAGCTATGACATATTGCGGAAAATCAGCAATAAGTTCAGCTGCATACTTGACCTTCCTCAGCCGCATATCACTTTGCCAGTTCTTCTATACTGTGAGCATAGATAGCAACAGCTTTCAACAGCCCTTTTATATCAAGGTATTCATTCGGTTCGTGGGCGAGTTCCTGATCTCCAGGAAATGCCGCTCCGAACGCGACAGCTTTCTTCAGTTTTCTGGCATATGTGCCGCCACCAATCGTAAAGATAGGTGTTTCCAAATCGCCTGTATAGGTTTTGTACGCCTCATGCAAAATTTGCACAAGCGGATCTTTAGGTGACACATAATGAGGTAAATCGTTCAGAACATTGACATATCCCAGACCGAATTCATCGGCAGCTGCAGTCATTTTTTTCTCTCCGGCTGCGAAGTCGTGGTTTCGCGGATAACGCATATTGCATCCGATTCTCAGTGCTTTACCATCATATTTGATAAATCCCAGGTTTATAGTCAAACCCTTCATTTCTTCATCGAAGACAGAAATCCCTAATTTCTTGCCTTCATGATCGAAATTTAGATACTTATCAATAAATTTTATGAATGGAGAATCAGTATATTCTTTCAGAAAATCAACCATGAGATGAATGGCATTGATACCCTTTTGCGGCCATGCGCCGTGTGCGTTCTTACCGAATGTAGTATATCTGTTCTTTTCGATTCTGCCGTGGATATCCTTTTCTTTGATATATTCAATGAATTGTTTTGACAAATCTTTTCTCAAGGTCACGGTACATTCGTCAGGTACGACATTGTACCTTTCGCCTGCGTACATTGATGAGATCAAATTGTCTGTCAGATTACCTGTGAAATCAAAATTCAAAATGCCCTTTTCACCATAGATCAGAGGGAACTCGGCATCTGGAGCGAAACCAAGATCAGGCATCCCTTCCTTTTCAAGATATCTTTTGATACCTCTCATGCCGGTTTCTTCGTCGCATCCCAAGATTAGTCTGACTTTCTTGTTCAGTTTGACTCCATGGTCCTGTAGCATTCTCATAGCGATATAAGCCGCAATGGTTGGTCCTTTGTCGTCCATTGCCCCTCTTGCGTATATTTTACCGTCTTTAAGAGTGGCCGAGAATGGCGGATAAGTCCATTGCCCTCCAGCCGGAACTACATCCAGATGACCTAAAATACCGATGACTTCTTCTCCGGATCCCATTTCGATATATCCTGCGTAATTATCGACGTTTTTGGTTATGAATCCATCTTTCTTCCCGACTTCCAACATGAAGTCCAATGCTTTGCGGATTTCTTCACCGAATGG
>CAYZPL010000075.1:0-5365 GCA_964480415.1 uncultured Candidatus Izemoplasmatales bacterium | reverse complement strand
ACGTATCCGTACAATAGATGTCGGCATAGTGATATGCGATAAGCGAAGGCAACTGTGAAGCATAAACCAGATATAATGGTGCATTGCGGTTAAGTGAGTAAGTAAGCAATTGGTCCGCAGTGATCTGGGTATCTCCGAATGAAGCTACCACAGTAGGATCTCCGGCGCTTGTCTGGATGTATGATGCATAGACCTGTTCGTAATCGACTCCAAGATAATAATCATTGATCACAAAATTATTGTCTGCTCTTAGTTCGGCAACTCTCGATGATACGAAAGATTGAGTGGCTATATTGTTCTGAATGATGGTGTTCAAGACTGTGTCATAAGTGTCTTGTCCAATCAAAGCAACAAGGTCAGCTTCAGTACCGCTGAAACCAGAGACATCGACTTTATCATGTGGGGCAAGGTTCAAAATCATGAACCAATCCGTACTTGCGGTCGAAGTGAAAGATACAGGCTCATAAGTGTAGAACGGTGTTGTGTTCGTACCGGCTGTATAATCCGTATAGTTGCCAAGCGATGAGAACATCAATGTTCCTAGGTCCTTGTTGTAACTATTGACATCGTCATACGAAACCTTTAGTTCCGGATTTGCGATCAAATCACTGGCAGAGGATTGATCATCGATGGTCGCTTTGTATCCTCCATAGATTTGATTATACATATCGATAAACTTGGAAATCAACTCCGCGTTTGTCAGATCACGTGTATTTGAGTCGTTCAATGTAGACTTAGGCGTCTCGCTTAGCGGTGTGGTTCCTGTATACAGTTTCAGTTGTCCGCTTACCGTAACCAATTTATTGGCAGCCATCGTAGCTACTGCTTCATCTCGTGAACTGAAGGCAATCTTGATCGAACTGATTGAATTATCATATGTATTCATGTAGTAATTCGCTACTGCGTTAGGTCCGACATACCACAACAATTTTGAATTGTCAGGATTGGTCATATCGGCTTTTGCATAATCCTCTTTGGCTACGACCAATTTGATGTAATCTTCAGGATCGTTTTGATAACCAAGTAAAACCATGCTTTTTTGATAAGCATCTTCTTTTTTGGCTTTATCGGAAGCAGACATCGCTGCTATTTTAGTATCATCAGTGGTACCATATGTAAGCTGTTTGATTTTATTTGCTATTTCTGCATCTGTCACGTTAGCAATATAGCTTGCCAACAATTGTGTATCAACCATGTTAAGCAGTTGAGTGATGCCATCGTTGACTTTAATCGTCTCATAGATGTCACTGTAAGTTATATCATATTTGTCAGTGCTGTAATAGACTGCGTCAGGATGGGATAATTCTGGCATAGTGGCGTTGCTTGGTCCTATCGTCGTAACGGTCGTTGTTGTCGAAGACCCACAAGAGATTGCCGCAAATCCTAGAAACAGCCCAACAAGGGTGATAAAGACTTTCTTAGTAATTACTCGCATTTTTAAAACTCCTTTATATAAAACGTTTCCTTTATATTATATAACAAATATATAATATTTAAAAACCTTTTTTTTATATTTATAAATTATATCCTTGTTTCGTGGGTAATTTGTGATAGACTGCAGGTTTCAGCGAAATCGTTGAGATTATTGTGAAGATAAAATTTACAATCACAATCCGCAATCGTAACCAAAATGTTTCAAATAAAAAGCCTTGATTCCGAAGAAACAAGGCTTGATAATTATTAATCGATTACTTCTGAATAATCCATTGAAGCTAGTCGTTTGTACTGCGCCCAACGTCTCTTTGAATCGACGATGTTCTTATGCAACAACACTTTTGCCTTTTCAGGATCTTTGGTGACTAGTTGACGATAACGGTTTTCGTTCATCAGGAAGTCATGGTATTTATCCCATTCAGGTTCTTTCGAATCCAATTGCAATGGATTCTTGCCTTGCTCGATCAATCTCGGATCGAATCTAAGCGTTGGCCAATATCCGCATTGAGTAGCGAGTTTGGCTTCTTGATGAGAAGTTCCGAGTCCACCGCTGATACCATGTGCGATACATGGTGAATAAGCGATTACGATTGATGGTCCGTGATAGCTTTCGGCTTCTTTCAATGCCTTAAGCAATTGTTGTCCGCTTGAACCATGAGATACATAGGCAACATAGACATGTTCATAACTCATTGCGATCGCAGCCAAGTCTTTTTTCTTGCCAGGTTTTCCGGCAGCTGTGAATTTTGCGATCGATCCGGCTCTTGCGGCTTTGGAAGATTGACCGCCTGTATTTGAATAAACCTCTGTATCCAGAACCAGGATATTGACATCTTCATCATTTGCGATTACGTGGTCAAGACCGCCATAACCGATGTCGTATGCCCATCCGTCTCCACCAATAATCCAATTGGATTGTTTAACAAAGAAGTTTTTAAGTTCCAATAAGTCTCTTGCTGGTTGGCTGTTTTCCTTTTCAAGTAACGGGATGATCTTTCTTGAAAGTTCAAGAGTTTTGTCACCGTCTTCACGGTTTTCAGCCCATTCTTGCAACAAGTCTTTAAGTTCTCCCTTGAATGAATCAAGTGAATCAAAGATGATAGTCTGCATACGGTCAGCGATTGTCTTTTGTGCTATTCTCATGCCGAAACCGTATTCCGCGTTGTCTTCAAACAGTGAGTTGGCCCAAGCAGGACCTCTTCCTTCTGCGTTCTTAGTATATGGTGCTGAAGGGAACGAACCGCCGTAGATTGATGAACATCCAGTTGCATTGGCGATTACCATTCTTTCTCCGAATAACTGAGTGAGGAATCTGATGTATGGTGTTTCACCACAACCTGCGCAAGCTCCGGAGAACTCGAACAAAGGTTGCGAGAATACAGTGTTTTTAAATGTGTTCTTTTCAACTAAATCACCTTTGTTTGTGACATTGTTGAACATGTAGTCTGCAAGTATGTGTTCTTTTCTTTCAATTGCTTCAGGAAGTGGCTCCATGACAAGAGCTTTTTCCTTGGCAGGACAAGTATTTGCACATACAGCGCATCCTGTACAGTCAAGTACCGATACTTCTATACGATATTTAAGTCCCTCAAGTCCTCTGCCTCTTGCGTCAAGGAATGTTGATTCGAATGGCGCTCCGGCAACTTCTTCTTCAGTGGCTAGAATCGGTCTGATGACCGCATGAGGACATGCATACGCACATTGGTTACATTGGATACAGTTTTCAGGGATCCAGTTTGGAACTCTGTCCGCGATACCGCGTTTTTCGTATGCGGCTGTTCCATTAGGAATCTGTCCGTCTTCGATGCCGAGGAACGCTGAAGTCGGTAAATCGTATCCTTCGATTGCGTTGACTTTGTCAGCGATGTTTTTAATGAAGTCAGGTCTGTCTTCTTCAGTGACTTTTTCAACGACCAGGTTTGCCCATTCCGGTTTCACTTCGACTTCAACTAAAGCGTCTCCGCCACGGTCGACTGCTTGGTAATTCATCTTGACAATAGCGTCACCTTTTTTAGCAAAAGTCTTCTTTGCGAAGGTCTTCATTGCTTTTTGTGCATCTGCGAATGGCATGATTTGTGGATTAAGCTTGAAGAAAGCTGATTGCATGATTGTTGAAACCAATTTGATTTCGCCGATTTCTCTGGCTACTTTATATGCATCGATTATGTATAGTTTTGCTTGTCTTTCAGCCAAGATTTTCTTAACTGAGTTAGGCAGGTAGTCTTCGATTTCATCAAGTCCTCTTGAAGTTGCCAAAAGGAATGTTCCACCTGTTCTGATTCCTCTTATCAAAGAGAATCTTTCGAGGTAGCTTTCTTGTGAACAAGAAACGAAATGAGGATGGTTAACCAAATAAGTTGAACGAATCGGATTCTTGCCGAAACGCAAATGGATTCTGGTCACACCGCCTGATTTCTTTGAATCGTAGGAAGCGTATGCCTGACCATACAGTTCTGTATAGTCACCGATGATTTTGGAAATGTTCTTAACGGCACCGACGGTTCCGTCTGAACCCAAACCGAAGAATAGAAGTTCTGTGGTATGCTTGTCAGCTACGTCAGGAACTTGCGCGTCTTCTTCTAAGCTTGAATGCATAACATCGTCGACGATTCCGATTGTGAAATGATCTTTGTATTCGCCTTCAAGATTCTTGAAAGTAGCGAAGATTTGTGCAGGTGATGTGTCCTTGCTTGAAAGTCCGTAACGTCCACCGACGATTACAGGTTCGTTCTCTTTGCCGTAGAATACCGATTTGACATCCAGATACAAAGGTTCTCCCGCTGAACCAGGTTCTTTGGTTCTATCCAAGACTGCGATAGCTTTGACTGTCTTTGGTAAGGCATTAAAGAAATATTTTTCTGAGAAAGGACGGAATAAATGAACTGCCAACAATCCGACTTTTTCACCTTGTTCTACCAAATAATCGACAACTTCTCTGATTGTGTCGGTTACAGAACCCATGGCGATGATTACTCTTTCAGCATCTTTGGCGCCATGATAATTGAACGGAGCGTAACTTCTTCCGGTAACTTTTGATATTTCTTGCATGTATTCGTTAACGATGTCAGGAACAGGAGTGTAGAATTTTTCCTGAACTTCTTTTGCCTGGAAGTATACATCGTCATTCTGTGCTGTGCCTTTTGTAACTGGCTGAGCAGAATTCAGCGCTCTGGCTCTGAATTTTTTGACTGCGTCTCTGTCGAGCAATCTGTCAAAGACAGCATAGTCCATTACTTCGATCTTGTTGACTTCGTGGGATGTTCTGAATCCATCGAAGAAGTGCAAGAAAGGAAGACTTGACTTGATAGCTGCCAAGTGAGCGATACCGCCAAGGTCCATGGTTTCCTGAACCGAACCTGATGCGATCATGCAGAATCCTGTTTGTCTAGCTGCGTATATATCTTGATGGTCACCGAAAATCGACAGTGACTGTGCAGCGATTGAACGTGCGGCAACATGAATAACGCCCGGTAACAATTCTCCGGCGATTTTGTACATGTTCGGCACTTTAAGTAATAATCCTTGTGAAGCTGTATAAGTAGTTGTCAAAGCGCCTGCCATCAGAGATCCGTGAACTGTTCCTGCAGCTCCACCTTCTGATTGCATTTCAACTACTTTTACTGGCATACCGAATAGATTTTTCTTACCATCGGCAGCCCATGAGTCTACATACTCAGCCATCGGGGACGACGGAGTGATCGGATAGATACCAGCCACTTCTGTGAATGCATATGAAGTATATGCGGCTGCTTGGTTTCCGTCCATAGACTGGAATACTTTTTTTGTTGTCATAAAACAACCTCCCTATAAACTATTAACATATTATATTAACGAATAATCCATAGTTATTATAACGCAAAAAAGGTTTAATGACAATTGAAAATTAGGGATTAAAGCGTTTTCTAAAATGAAAAAATCATTCTAGCGAAAT
>CAYZPL010000074.1:0-5385 GCA_964480415.1 uncultured Candidatus Izemoplasmatales bacterium | reverse complement strand
CCGTTCCCAAAATATCAGGTCATTATATGTGCCACGCAAGATTTTCAGCGCAAGTCTTGAAGATTTCGACATGATCGGCCCGGAAAGAAAAGAGATTCACAGGTACATCATGAGCTTCATCAAAGAATATAGTCGTAAAAATCCGATGAAAGGCATGTACATATCAGGCATTTATGGTACTGGAAAAACTTATGTCCTCGCGGCTATGGCAAATGAGCTTGCAAAACAGGGACACAAAGTCATATTCGTATATTATCCCGATCTGGTCAGAGAAATCAAATCTTCGATCGGCAGCGGCAATCTTGAAGAAAAAATCGAAGAACTCAAGAAGGTGGAAATGCTTTTCCTCGACGACATCGGCGGTGAATCACAGAGCTCTTTCATAAGGGATGAGGTTTTAGGACCGATATTGCAACATCGGGTTTTAGATGAACTACCGACTTTTTTCACTTCGAACATGAAAATGCAGACGATGGCCGAAGAAACGGCTAAAGACAACTCGAACGCTGAAAAGTTGAAGTCATACAGGATTTTCGAAAGAATCAAAAAACTGGCGATTGAATTTCAACTTTCGGAAAAGCCACATCTGTCTTGACAAATATCTTTATTAAGTTATAATATAAACAAAGAAAAACCTAGAAGAGGACAAGATTGTCAGAAATCTTTATCAAAGCGATGACGGGCAGGTGCAAGCCGTCAATAAGGAACTGACGATTACCACCTTGGAGTTGGCTCTTGAAAGAGACCCGTTTCCGGCGTTAACGGATTTAAGCGCTGGGCATGTTGCCCAGAATTAAGGTGGTACCACGGTTTAACATAATCGCCCTTTATAAGGGCGTTTTTTATTTATAGGAGGGAACAACATGAAAATTCAATTTCCAGATGGCAGCGAAAAAGAATATGAGAGCAACATTTCCTTATTTGATATCGCAGGAAGCATCTCGCCATCACTTAAGAAAAGATGCATCGTAGCCGAAGTCGACGGTAAATTGGTCGACATGGATACAATACTTGAACATGGGGCAAGTGTCAGGTTCATAACCGATACTGATCCCGAAGCGCTTGAGGTTTTAAGACACTCGACAGCGCATCTGCTTGCGGAAACTGTAAAATCGCTTTATCCGAAAGCGTGTTTCGGCGTAGGTCCCGTCATCGAAGACGGATTCTATTACGACATCGATTTAGGTGATGACGTCTTGACCGAAAGCGATCTGCCCGTTCTAGAAAAAGAAATGAAAAAAATCGCTTCACAAAACAGTCCGATCACAAGAAAAGTGGTTTCGAAAAGCGAAGCGTTGGAGATATTCAAGAGCGATCCATATAAAATCGAACTGATAAATGGCTTGCCGGAAGACGAAGAGATCAGCATCTATGAACAAGCCCACTTCACCGACCTGTGCCGCGGACCGCATCTTCCTGGTACAAAATGGATAAAGAACTTCAAACTTTTAAGTCTTGCGGGAGCATATTGGCGGGGTAATTCCGACAACAAGCAACTGACCAGAGTTTATGGAACAGCTTTCTTCAAGAAGGAAGAATTGGATGAGCATCTGAGAATTCTGGAAGAAAGAAAACAACGTGACCACAGGAAGTTGGGACAACAACTCGATTTGTTCATGTTGAGCGAATATGGACCGGGATTCCCGTTTTGGCTGCCTAACGGTACCGTGCTAAAGAAACAACTTATTGATTTCTGGTATGACGTCCATATCAAAAACGGATATAAACTGATCGAAACCCCGATCATGCTGAAAAAGGAACTTTGGGAAGTGTCGGGCCACTGGGAGAATTATCGTGAAAACATGTACACTAGCGTTGTGGAAGACCAGGAATTCGCTATTAAACCGATGAACTGCCCGGGTGGTCTTTTAGTGTATAACAGAGACATCCATTCATATAAGGATTTTCCATTGAAAGTCGGAGAACTTGGGCTTGTGCATCGCCATGAGGCTAGCGGAGCTTTGGCGGGACTTTTTAGAGTAAGAAACTTTACTCAGGATGATGCGCATATTTTCATGACAGAAGACCAGATTGTCGACGAAGTGAAAGCCTTGGTCAAACTATTTGACTATGTATATTCCGTTTTTGGTTTGGAATACAAGATCGAATTGTCCACAAGACCTGAAGACAAATACATAGGCACTATCGAAGTATGGGACAAAGCTGAAAAAGCCCTTGCGGACGCTATTGATGCCATGGACACTGATTATGACGTGAATCCAGGAGACGGAGCTTTCTATGGACCGAAACTCGATTTCCACATCAAAGACTCCATGAAACGGGTATGGCAATGCGGGACAATCCAACTAGACATGAATCTCCCGGAGAGATTCGACATTACCTACATCGATGCGAATGGTGAAAAGAAAAGACCGGTAATGTTGCACAGGGCCCTGTTCGGTTCGATTGAAAGATTCATTGGGATTCTCATCGAACATTACGCCGGAGCTTTTCCTACCTGGTTGGCACCAGTTCAAGTCAAAGTCATTCCGGTCAACAACCAGTATCATGAGGATTATTCAAGAAAATTAGTAGAAGAAATGCTCGATATAAAAATTCGTGTCGAAATTGACGACAGAGATGAAAAACTCGGATATAAGATCAGAGAAGCCCAAATCAAGAAGATACCTTACCAAATCGTTATCGGAGACAATGAAGTCGCGGGTGGACTTGTGACTTATCGTCGCTATGGAGAACAAAAACAGACTACCGTATCAAAGGCAGAATTCATCAAAATGATTTTGGCTGAGATCGAAAACAAATAAAACAAAAAGCCCATGACATGCTAAATTACTTCATGGGCTTTTTTTTTAAGGAGAAAATAATATGGATCTGATCAGATGGTTGCAAGAAGGCGATGTGTCGATTCAATATCAGACTTATCGCGACCTTCTTGATGAAGAAAAACCGGAATTAAAAAACCGGATATCGACAGAGGGGTTCGGGAAAAAGTTGCTTTCATTTCAACAAGAAGATGGGCATTGGGGCGGCGGATACTATCGCAAGAAATGGATCAGTACACACTATACCTTGCTTGAACTGCTTAGATTAGACGTCCCTCGGAACAAACAGATCGACAAAGCCGTCGACAAGATAATCTCGGAATTAACAAGGATTGTAGAAGGCAAAAAGATATGGTTAATTAAAGACATTTGCATGGTTGGCATGATGATGAATGTTTTTTGTAGATATGAAGTCAAAGAAGAAGACATCATACCGATGGTCGATTACATTCTCTCCCAGCAGATGAATGACGGCGGCTACAACTGTAACTTCAACAAACCGGGATATCATACCAAACACAGCTCCCTGCATTCCACCACTTCGGTAATCGAAGGATTCAATTCCTTCCTTAAAAACGGTTATAAATATCGCAAAGATGAAATCATGAAACAGAGAAAAGAAGCTATTGAATTCATATTGATGCATAGATTATACAAATCAGATAAAACAGGGGAAATTATCAGGAAGTCCTTTACGATGCTCTCCTTCCCTCCGAGATGGATGTATGACATCCTGAGAGCCTTGGAAGTCTTTCGTGAAGCGGATATCGCTTATGACGAAAGAATGGGGGACGCACTTGAATTGATCATGAAAAAGCGGCGCAAAGACGGCACGTGGCCCGTGCAGAACAAACACGCGGGACTTGTCCATTTCGATATGGAAAAAACAGGGGGAAGCAGCCGTATGAACACTTTGAGAGTGCTAAGAGTCCTGAAACATTTTCGCCCCGAAATATATGAAAGCTTGATCAAATAGATCAAGCTTTTCTTTTATTGCTTTTATGAAGGCTGTTGACGAATTCGAAGGAAGGATCGATGTAAATCGTTTTTTGACCGGTATAGGTCACGAAAGACCCGATTTCTCCCGGTACTTTCTTGATGTTTTTAACCAATGTGTAATCCACCGGAACTGATTGTGAATTCCTCGACTTGGAGAAATAAGCGGCCAAAGTAGCGGCGGTTCTTATCGTCGTTTCCGACATCTCTTCTTTCGTGCAGACGATACAATGGGAACCGGTCTGATTCTTTACATGGAACCAATAGTAATTGTTATGGGCATATTTGTGGGTAAGGTAGTTGTTCTGGACATTGTTTTTTCCAACAAGTATCCGAACCCCGTCGTTGTCGATATACTCATCGTAATTAGGTGTTTTGGACTTTTTCGTTTTGCTTTGCTTGTGAATCAAAGATTTTTCGATCAATTCTTCACGGATCTCTTCCAGATCTTTAAGATCAAAGGTAGTTTCCAACTGTGAAACCAGTTCGGAGAAATAATTGATCATCTTCTTGGTTATGTCGAGTTGTTCCTCTATGTGACCGATTGCGGTTTTCTGCTTTTTATATTTTGTATAATATTTGTTTGCGTTTTGGATGACGTTTAGTCTGCGATCCAGATCCACTGAGATATCCTTATCCAGTTCATAGCTGAAACCGGAGAAATTGGCGGCGCCTTTCTCGATCTTGTTCTGATTGCTTATCAACAGATCGGCTTTGATTCTGTAAATCGCATTGTCTTTGGCTTTGATCAGGTCTTTGGAAAGTTTTTCCAGTTTGTTGCGATATTTATTTTCTTGGTTTTTCGTGAAAACCGAAAGATATTTATGGATTTGTCTGACGCGGTCGAGACTTGAGGCTTCCCGATAATATTCGTCAAGGATCTTTGAAAGAGTATCATAGTGGTGTCTTTCGCATGTGAAGATATCCTGGAAATAGAAGTTCCGTTTGTCGTCTTGGCAGATGGTGGGATTCAAGCTACCCGATACCACACCTTTATAGATATCGAACATTTTCTTGTTGTTGTAATTGGAAGCTTCCAACACATGGTTCGCAAGCAAAGGCGACACGCCGCGGATATTGTCGATTATATCATGGAAAGTGATATTTTCCCTGTTGAAAAATTTTCCTATATCTTCATAGTCGAAAGGATCGGTTTTATCATCTTCCGGCGGAATATACTGGATACCGTTGACCAGCGTTCTACCAACGTTTTCAAAGGGCGATATGTGTTTGAAGGCGTTGATTATCTTCCTGTTCTCATCCGTTATGATCATGTTCGCATATCTGCCGAAAAGTTCTATGATCATGTACAGGCGGTGTTCATCACCAATTTCGCTGAGGTTGGTTATTTCAAATTCGATGACGCGGTCATAATTAAGAGTCCTGACAGTTTCGATCGTTCCCTGTTCGATGAATTTTCGGAGATACATGCAAAACCCTCCGGGAGTGAAGAGCGTGTTATAATCGTCATCGGTTATATGCACTCTTGACATTGCCGTCGACAAAGAAACATAGAGTTTATAATTTGTATTGTTCTTTCTGACCATAAATAAAAAATCAGCTTTGGAAAGTTGAGAGATTTTTTGGATTCTTCCGGTTTTCAAAG
>CAYZPL010000073.1:0-5396 GCA_964480415.1 uncultured Candidatus Izemoplasmatales bacterium | reverse complement strand
TACCAGTGCCGCCACCCATTCCTGCGGTGATGAAAACCATGTCCGTTTCAGCTAATAGTTCTCTGATCTCATCTTCTGATTCAAGTCCTGCCTGTCTGCCGATGTCCGGATTAGCTCCGGCACCGAGTCCGCGTGTCAAGGTCTTACCAAGCTGCAATCTGATGTCAGCTTTGGACAGTTTCAGAACTTGGGCGTCGGTATTCATTGCGACAAATTCAACACCCTGAACTTCGTTTTCGATCATTCTATTTATAGCTGAACCGCCACCTCCACCGATACCAATTACTTTTATTGTCGGTTTTTGGTTAAATTTATCATCGATATTGAACATATATTACCTCCAACAAAATTTCCCTAACAATATCTTATCATATAATCATAGATAAATAAATATAATAGTTAAAAACAGTGATGTCAACTTATCTTTTATAGTAGCGTTTAAAAAACTTTTCTTTAAATTCCGTCATTTCGTCGTTTTTGATGGCATTTCTGATATCTGCCATCAGTTTTTTCAGAAAATAAAGGTTATGGTAGGTCACCAGTCTGTATCCCAACATTTCCTTGGCTTTGAACAGGTGTCTTAGGTAACTTCTCGTATAGGTTTTGCACACTTTGCAGTCGCAGTCATGATCAAGCGGTGTCATGTCGTGTTCATAGGTCTTGTTCTTGATGACAACTTTGCCTTCGCTTGTGAGTGCGCTGCCGTGTCTGGCGATCCTGGTCGGCAAAACACAATCGAACATGTCGATCCCGTTCATCACACCGATGATCAGATCGTCGGGCGAGCCGACTCCCATCAGATATCTCGGTTTGTCTTTTGGCATCAGGGGATTCAGATATTCGAGCATTTCATACATTTCCGCTTTTGTCTCACCGACACTGAGCCCACCGATGGAATATCCCGGAAATCCTATTTCCTCAAGTCCTTCTATTGAATGTTTGCGAAGATCCTTGAACGGACCTCCCTGTACGATTCCGAACAATGCCTGCTTGTCCGGATGCTTATGGGCATCTTTGCCTCTTTTAGCCCACCGTAATGTTCTCTCAACCGACTCTTTCATATAGTCGTAATCGGAATAGAAAGGCGGACATTCATCGAAGCTCATGATGATGTCTGCGCCTAGATTGTTCTGGATTCTGATGCTATCTTCAGGAGTTAGATGCAATGTAGAACCATTAAGATGGTGTCTGAAGGTGACGCCTTCCTCTTCGATTTTTCTGATATCGGCTAGAGAAAAAACCTGGAAACCTCCAGAGTCCGTAAGCAATGCACCTTTCCATTTCATGAAACCGCGTATTCCACCGTGTTTCTTGACGATATCATCTCCAGGTTGCAACCAGAGATGATAGGTGTTTCCGAGTATTAACCCGTCGCTTACTTCTTTGATCTCCTTGGGATCCAAAGTCTTGACTGTGGCCTGCGTGCCCACCGGCATGAAAATAGGTGTTTCGAAACTACCGTGTCTGGTATTTAGTATTCCGTATCTCGCACCTGTCTTCTTGTCCTCGTGGAGCAATTCGAAAGTGATAGCCATGATCAGAGTATTGTGCCGTATTGTTCCCTGCCTACACCGGCTGCATTGCCTTCGTCGGTATCGATATGCATCGCTGTCGCGAAATCGTCTCTGACTCTGATAACGACATCATTGTATACAGTCGATCTCTCAGGTGTTTCGATCTTGACACTGACGATATCTTGATTTTTGACACCGAATTTCTCAGCGTCGGCTGGTGTGACATGAACATGTCTCTTGGCCACAATTACTCCTTCTTTAAGTTCTATTTGACCGTTCGGGCCGATGATTGTGCAAGCGGCTGAGCCGGATATGTATCCCGATTCCCTAATAGGTGCGTTGACACCAATTGTTCTGGCATCCGTCATCGAGATCTCAACCTGTGTTGCTTTTCTGACAGGCCCAAGAATCGAAACGGCCGGAAATTCGTTTTTTGGACCGACGACTCTGACTCTTTCATTTGCAGCGAATTGTCCCGGTTGGGACAAAGCTTTTTTGAAAGTCAATTCGTATCCTTTACCGAATAATATTTCCAAATGTTCCTGAGTCACATGAACGTGTCTGGCAGACACTTCAACAAGTATTGTTTTTTCCATTGAATCCTCCTATGTGAAATAAACCGTAACCATTTTACTACTTTTACCCTCTATAGGCAAACAAAAAACAGTTGATGTTTATGTGTTTTTGATATTACCGAATGAACATAGAATCTCCAAACGAGAAGAATCTATAGTGCTCCCTGATGGCTTCGTCGTATGCATTCATGATGATCTCTTTCGAAGCGAAGGCGGACACCAGCATCAAAAGCGTCGACTTCGGTAAATGAAAATTGGTGATGAGGCTGTCAACCGCTTTGAATTCGAATCCGGGATAGATGAAAATGTCAGTCGTACCCGAATACTCCTTGAATTTACCGAACTTTTTCATCATGGTTTCCAGAGTTCTTACCGTTGTCGTTCCGACAGCGATTATCTTTTGGCCTTCAGTTTTAGCAAGATTCAATATTTCAGCGGTTTCCTTGTCCATCGAATAGTATTCTGAATGCATCTTGTGCTTAGTGACATCATTGACTGTGACCGGTCTGAAAGTGCCAAGTCCAACATGCAGAGTAATGTATTCTATGATTACTCCTTTGGCCTTTATCTGTTCGAGCAATTCTTTTGTGAAATGCAAGCCTGCCGTCGGTGCCGCAGCACTGCCGGTTATTTTCGAGTATACCGTCTGATATCTTTCCTGGTCTTCAAGTTTCTCATGAATGTACGGTGGCAAGGGCATCTCGCCAAGTTGATCGAGGATTTCTTCCAGATTGCCTTCATATTCCAAATCGAAATGTCTGATGCCTTCTTCAAATTCTTCATTGCACTTCGCTTTCAGCATGCCTTCGCCGAAAGATATCACTGTTCCTGTCTTGACCCTTTTGGCCGGTTTGGCCAAAGCTTCCCATTTATGTGTACCGTATTGATTCAGAAGCAGGATTTCGATATTGGCCTTGGTTTCTTCTTTCACGCCATATAACCTGGCGGGTATTACTCTAGTGTCATTCAAGACCAGAACGTCACCAGCGTCCAAGTAATTGATGATATTGTAGAATCTTTCGTGTTTCAGACTCATATCGGTTCTGCTTGCGATCAAAAGTCTTGATTCCGATCTGACTTTCAAAGGAGTTTGAGCGATAAGCTCTTCAGGTAGATTGTAATCAAAATCCTTTGTTCTCATTAAAACAGCGCTCCTTGGTAAGATTTCTTCAGATGTCTGTATGCTTTTTCGGTCACGACTCTTCCTCTTGGGGTCCTGCTTATGAACCCTTTTTGAATCAGGAATGGTTCGTAGACGTCTTCTAGCGTCGTCGGGTCCTCGCTTATAGATGTCGCGATCGTATCCAGACCAACTGGCCCGCCGTGATATTTCTCAATGATTCCGAGGAGATATTCCCTATCCTTCGAATCAAGGCCCAATTCATCGATCTTAAGTTTCTGTAAAGCGGTTCTTGTTATATCAAGCGTTATGGTTCCATCACCCAAGATATCGGCGAAGTCCCTTACTCTTCTAAATAATCTGTTGACGATTCTCGGTGTTCCCCTACTCCGTTTGGCAAGTTCAACGACGGCATCTTCTTCAGCCTCGTATTCATAGATTCTCGCGGTTCTTTTACAAATGCTTTCAAGTTCAGCATCGTTATAGAATTCCAGCTTGTGAACAATACCGAATCTGTCTCTTAAAGGCCCGGTCAGATCACCGAATCTTGTGGTTGCGCCAATCAGTGTAAATGGCGCCAAATCAACCCTTATAGACTTTGCGCCTGCATCTTTGCCGACAACAATGTCGATAACGAAATCCTCCATTGAAGAATAGAGTATCTCCTCCACTATTTTCGGCAGTCTGTGAATCTCGTCGATAAATAAGACATCTCCTGGTTCAAGCGCCGTAAGAATAGCCGCTAAATCTCCCGTCCTTTCGATTGTCGGTCCGCTTACCTGCTTGATGTTCACTTCAAGTTCATTCGCAATCACCTGCGCAAGTGTTGTCTTACCAAGTCCCGGAGGGCCGTAAAGCAAGACATGGTCTAGAGATTCGTTCCTCAGTTTGGCGGCTTTGACAGCTATTTCCATCATTTCTTTGACGTCTTTTTGACCGACATATTCTGCAAAAAGTTGCGGCCTTAATGTCGCATCGACTTCGTCATCGATTAAAAGATTGTTGCTTACTATTCTTTCGTCCATTGAAAACACCTCATAAATATTATACCAAATTTGGCGAAAAAAACACCCGATATTTCTGCATATATATTGAAATAAGTATTTTTATATACTATAATTAAAGCAAGGAAGAATGTGAGAATTGAAAAATGGCGAAAAAAAGCGATATCTTGTCATTGTATGAAAATGATTTTCCAGACTTTTATACGTCTTACAACACCCACTTAAGAGAACTGGAGCGGGAGTTTTTGGATGTCAAAAATTTCCGTCATGAAAGCCTTCAGGGTGCCATAGCAGAATATGAGAAAATTGAAGCTGGTTTGCGTGCCAGATTCATCACAATAGAGAAAAACCATTACGACAAGAAACTTCAGATCGAAGATATGTACCGAGACAGGTTCGCTTTCCTTGATGAAGAGATCAAATCCCACAATCAAAACACTTCTTATTCAATTGAAGCCGAAAACAAGGAATTTCAAGAGATACTGAATCAGTTCGAAGAAAGAAAGTCCGAGGCTTTTGATACATATTTGCGCCTTTCTAAGGAAGCAAATTATGCAATCGAAAGAGAAAATCAGATCCATCGCGACTTCATTGACGAGGAAACGCAAAAACTCTTTACGATCAAGAAGAGTTATCAGAAAATGAATTCCGATCTCTCCAACCAGTTGCTATGGACGATGGAAAAAGCAAAGAACTCTTTGGAAAAACTTAATGATACTCTGAAAAGCAAAGCCGGTAATGACATAGATTTCATGAATGATACGATTTTCGAATCACTCAACAATCTCCGTCAATCCCATGATAAATTGGCGACACTCTTCGCTAATACGACTCATGACTTGGAAAAGGAAAGAGATCGGATTAGAAATATCAGCAAAAACAAGCGAAAACCTCATTCAGATCTGAATCAGGAGATGATCCAGGATTTCGTTTCGAGAATTCGTGAAGTCAATCAAAGACGGGTTTCTTTTGAACAGATGATCAACCGAGAACTTGCCAGTTCTCTAGACCTTCTGTATCCGAAAATAATCAAAGCTGACGTGGAGAACAACGACGAAGACCTGCACAAGTTCATTCTGCAAAAGGAAATCATCGATAAAAAAGCCAATTACCTTTTGACCAGAAACCGTAAAATCTCCGACTTGTTAATCGCGAAGTATCAAAATGAGATCAAAAAGATCAA
>CAYZPL010000072.1:0-5401 GCA_964480415.1 uncultured Candidatus Izemoplasmatales bacterium | reverse complement strand
TCGCTTATCAATATCTCGAGTCTTTCATCCACAATATCTTGGCTAACTTCGGTTTCTTGGTTGGTGTTGAGAAACTTGAGTGTGTAATCGGTCAGTTTCTCTCTCTCGAGATATGTGTCGCCATATTTGTTCATGTACTCGGTGAGAAGAAAATATATGACTGCGGTTATTCTTAATGGCGAGTCATGACTGAATCCGACTTTAAGGCCGATTTCATCGGCTCTTCTGAAACCGATGCTTTCGACGGTGTCCATCAGCACATACGGATTTTCTCTTATCACCTGGATGGTTTTTGTACCGTAAACTGCGTAGATCCGCATCGCCATCTTCGGTGAGATCTGGAATCCGTATAGCCATACAAGAGTATTTTCCATGTCCCTGTTGTCGACAATCTGTCTGAAGATCGTATTCTTTAATGTTTCAGTCATCCTTGGGATGTCGTCCAACACATTCTTGTCTTCCGCGATCTTTTCGAGAGCGCTGGTTCCCAGTTTGTCGACAATCTTCTCGGCGGTTTTCTTTCCGATGCCTTTGAAAAGATCCGAGGACAGATAATCCACAAGTCCCGAATAGGTGTTGTCCATGATTCTTTCGAATCGTTTGGCCAAGTATTGTACACCGTATTTCGCATGATGCGACACTTCCCCGATGAACCTGTAATTCATGTGTTCGTCCAACTTAGGAAAAAACCCACAAACGACTATTGTGGGTTCAAAATGAATCAAGTCTTCATCATCCGTATCAAAAATTCTGATTTTGATCGCTGAATAGGAATTGTCTTCATTGTAAAAGAGATATTTAATTATACTACCTTCGATATAACTCATATTACCTCTTACTTCATGAAATCTTCTATGTCTTTAACTTCCTTAATTATGCTTTCGCTAAGGTTTTCATGACCGTTTTTGGTCACAAGCACATTGTCTTCAATACGGATGCCGATGCCTTCGTCACTGACATAGATTCCCGGCTCGACCGTAATGACGCAACCTGGTTCTAAAGGTTTCGCATAGGTTCCGACATCATGTACGTCAAGTCCCAGATAATGTCCTACCGTATGATAATAATACTTGTCGATCTCTTCCATTTCTTTAATTTTGCCAAGTTTAATCATGCCTTTTGCCAGTTCTTCTTTGGCGAATTTGTTGAGTTCCCCGAACATGATTCCCGGTTTGACTCTTTCAATAGTTCTCTTGTTGACATCAAGCACCAGTTCATAGAATTGTTTCTGTCTGTCAGAGAATTTTCCGTTAAGTGGGAATGTACGGGATATGTCTGAAGCATAAACATTGGATAGTGACCCTAAATCAATAAGCACAAGATTTCCGTCTTCGATTTCGGAATTGTTGTCGCTATAATGAAGTACGGTCGCATTTTTGCCGCCAGCCACGATGGTATTGAAAGAAATACCTTTCGAGCCTGCCAATTTGATGTAATACTCGTATGTAGCCTCGATCTGGTTTTCCCTTACTCCCGGTTTGGAATATTTCAAAACGGCTTCGATGCCTTCTTTTGTATAATATATGGCTTGTCTGATCTCACTTACTTCCGCCGGTGTCTTGACTCTTCTCATCTCGTTGATGATCTTTCCGGAATCCTTGATATTCAGTTCCGGAAACACGTCGATCAGATCCTGGAAATGGATTACGCTTTGCGGTTTGACCATCGGTTTGTGTCTGAACAGATCCAAATACATAACCTCCGGCGTCTGACTGACATCGGATTTTCTCGCATCGAACATGATTCGATGATTGATTATCGGTTTCAACTCATTCTCATAATAAATGTTCTTGACTTCGAATCCCGATATTTCACCGGCTTCTTCCTTCGTCATTCTTTCTCCAAGCCATTTAGTGGCGAATTCGCTTGGCTCTTCGATGAAAAGATATTCCTGGTATTGATTTGCGGATTTGACTATGAGCAGGTTGAAGTTTTCTCTTTTCAGTCCTGACAGGTAGTAGAAATTCCTATTCGGAGTATAAACGTAGAATTCGTCCAACGTCTTGTGAGGGGCCACTCCCGAGTAAAAAAGCGCAAATGAATTATCTTGCATTCCTTCCCAAAATTTCTTTCTTCTTTCAATAAAATACTGTTTGTCCATTTGAAATCACCTCGTTTAAAATAATTATATCATATAAAGATTATATAAAAAATAAAAAAGGCACAAATAATTATGCCTTTTATTGCGTAACAAATTCCAGATCGACGTCTCCATTTGAAGTTCTTAAGTCAATATTGTTCGTAAGTGATGTGTTGAAGTCCGATTGGTCTACTCTGACTCCATCAAGAGTCTTGTGCCCATTTGACGTACTCATGTGAATTCTGAAATCATCCGAACTGCCTACTGCGGTTACCGTGATGTTGCCGTTGGATGTGCTGATATCGGTCTTGTTGAAATTGATATTGATTGCAGATGCCAGTCCGTTCGAGGAGTTCGCATCGAGTTTGTCTCCCGAGACGTTGGTGAAATACATTCTTCCGTTCGATGTGTTTACTGTTAACGAAGTGGCTACATTCACGTCTTCGAACGTGATCGTTCCATTCGATGTCGAACCGTTGAAAATATTCAGATCGATACTGTCGCAAGTGATTTTACCATTTGATGTATGTACAACAAGGTTTCCGAGTGCTAATGCCGAAATCACACTGATTTCTCCGTTAGTCGAACTGATGTTGAGATTATAATCGACAGAATTATCCGGTAGATATAAATACACTTTGAAATATTCCTGATTAGATAATGCGGTCCATCCGCTGAATATGCTTTCGTACCAAGGCGTCTTGACTGAAATCAAATTCAATGTATCGCTATCACCTGTCGCATTGATAGGTTGTTTCTCCGTATCATAAAATTGTATTTTAATCTGATTGTCATCGCTTTGTCTGACATAAACGTTTCTGTTGTCGAGGTCAAGATTCAAGTTCTGATAGGTATTATTGTCATATGCGAGTTCATGATATATGTAGTCTTTGTCACTTACTATCGATAAAGCTGAATCCTTGCTCAACGACGCGAAAACCGCAATGATACCAACACCGATCAACAATAGTCCCAATCCTATTTTGAGTGTTCTTCCCATTTTCATTTCCCTTCCTTTCTTCTAAATCCGTTTAGACTTCTGAATATCTTCAAAAGTGCCGGTTTCGCTTGTCTGAAAAATATTTTTGACAAGCCGATGCTAATGAATATAAGGCTGATACCGACGGTGATGAAACCAATTAACATGATATATCCGTAACTGTCTGACGGAGGTGTCGCAATCATGCGTGTCACTGTTTGTCCGACAATGCCGATACCGCTTGCGAATAGTGAAAACGATGCCGTTACAATTGCGAAAGCAACCCAGAAAAACACGAAATAACTGAATACTTTAACGGTGATGCTTACCGCGGTTCTAATCGAATTACGGTTTTTCTCTCTCACTTCAATCAGGAAGTCCTCATCATCTATGATCTTGCGACAGATATCTCTAGTACTCCCGAGTTTTCTGATGAAATCCCCTTCGTTCTCACCGGTGTCGACGGCGTCTTGGATAAGTTCGTCGTAATAGAAGATCACTTCTTCGACATCGATATCTCTTCTTTTTCTCAATTCATACTTCAATTCTCTTAAAAATTCTTTTCTTCTCATAATTCCCTACCTCAAGATATAATCGTAGATTCTTTTCATTTCCCGAAAATCATCGTTCGAATTATCTATCCTTTCCAAACCGTCCTTTGTAATTTGGTAATATTTGCGTATTCTCGAATTATATGTAGTCTGATATGTTTTTACCAGTTTCTGATTTTCCAATCTCCGTAATATAGGATATAGAGTCGACTCTGATATATCCATTATCTCGGAAATGTCTTGTATGATCGCATAACCATATGAATCCCTATATTTCAGTGATGCCAGGACCATAAGCTCCAACAGACCTTTTTTTTGTTGACTATCCATACAATACCTCCTTACGCATAATACTATACATTACATAGTATTGTTTGTCAACACTTTTTTTCAAAAAAAATAAAAAAAAAGAAACTCATTCTGGTTTTGAGTTTTCTTCTTTATTGTTATATATCGAATTTTGTTTGCTTTTACGCGTCTTCATATATATGATCCATATTCCCAACAAGGCGAAATATACTAGCATAACCCACAAGAGATTTAGCGGATGGGCCTGGATATCGAAGATCGATCCCAAGAAAACCATGAACAATATGATCACAAGTCTTGAAGTCAAGGTCAAGAATATATAGCGTTTTGTCTTAATCTTTGTCAATGATAACGTGTAATTCATTATCGATGATGGTAAAAACGGATTCGACATGATTATCAGTATCGGCCAGATGTTCTCGCCGTGCACTATATTCAAGAACATTTTCCCGTATTTGTGGTCTTCCACTTTTTTTGAAAAATATTTCGAAAGTGTGATTCTTACGATCCAGAACATTAAGAACATACCGGAAAAAGATCCCAGAGTCGACAATAATATCGTTAAGATCGTCCCCTGACTGCTGCCATAGGCAATTGACATTACACTGAGATTGAATCCCACGATTGCGGTTAGCGGCAAAGACGGCAGGATCGCCTCAAGAACCGGTAATAGGAATGCAAAAAAAGGAGCAACCCAGATGTTGTTCAATATGAAAGTCTCCATATTTGTCAATAAATGTTCAATCCAGCCCATATTACTCCTTTATACTAAATAACAAAAAAGCATCGAAACGATGCTTTTATTGTAATTCTGCAAAGTGTTTTAGTGTTCTAATCATCTGTGATGTGAATGAATGCTCGTTATCATACCAGGCGATGACTTTGACTAGTTGTTTTCCTTCCACATTCATAACCTTAGTAGATAATGAATCGAAGATTGTTCCATGAGTTTCACCGATGACATCACTGGAAACGATTGGATCCTCAGTGTATCCTACAGTATCGGATTGCGCTGCTTTGACAGCTGCGTTGATTTCCGCTTCGGTCACTTCTTTTTTAAGTTCTACTACAAGGTCGACAACCGAACCTGTGATGACAGGAACACGTAAAGCCATTCCATCCATTTTACCATTGAGTTGAGGCAATACCAATCCGACTGCTTTTGCGGCACCGGTCGATGTTGGAACGGTGTTTGCTGCGGCTGTTCTACCTCTTCTTGCCTTGATTCCCTTTTTATGAGGACCATCAAGTGTTGCTTGATCGTTTGTATAAGCATGGACGGTAGTCATGAAACCTTTTACGATACCAAAGTTTTCGTCCAGTATCTTAGCGATTGGAGCTAAACAGTTTGTTGTACATGATGCGGCACTGATGATAGTCTCACTGCCTGTCAGTGATTCTTCGTTTACACCGAACACCACTGTTGGTACATCACCCTTTGCCGGAGCGGATATGACAACTTTCCTAGCGCCGGCTGTAAGA
>CAYZPL010000071.1:0-5453 GCA_964480415.1 uncultured Candidatus Izemoplasmatales bacterium | reverse complement strand
TTTTTATCAGCTTCCCGCAATAGTTATATCGGTGAATTTAATCACTTCAGGAACCAGATAATGCTCGGTTCTTATCAATTCTTTCGAGAAGTACATCTGTTTTTGGGCTGTGTTCATATTAGCGGAAACAGTCCCTTGCATTACTGGAATTTCCTTTTCTCCGTCGAAATAGATTCCCAGTCGGAATTCCCCGCCGAAATTGCCCGTGATCGGATCCATTTGGAAAGCTGAGAAAGAGATCACTTCAAGATATGGTCCTTTTTTCAATTCAGCTTCCGTTTTTCCGCCAGGATTGACGGAAATGTTGCCTATTTCTCCGGTGACTTCTATATCCATATATTGAGCAAATCTACTTGGAGCCACGTATTTTTTAAGTACTCCGTCTTCGATGATGACGGTGTCTTTCAGGAATACTCCATCTCCGTCATAATATCTGGACATTACCGAGTTAGGCAAGACTGCCTTCATTGCAACGGTAACTTTGTCTCCCTCTACGTCTGCGCCTTGGATGCTGTCGCCGAGATTATACTGATGAAGATGCTCGTATTTCGCTCTTGCTGATGCTGCGAACCCATAATAATTCCAAAACTCGGGTGCTCCTTCCGTCCTGATAATGACAGGTACTTTCTGGACTACAGGCATTGGTTGCGCTTTGGCTCTTAAAGATGCGTATTTGAGCTGATTTGTAACGGTCTGCTTGATCCATTCGGAATCATAATCACTGAAATGCAGATCTGAGAAGAGTTCGATAGATTCTTTTTCTCCGTTCGCTTCCACGATCAGTTCAATCTCACCACGGTAAGTATCGTATTCTATGTCGATTCCTTTTGAATTCAGGATTCTTGCATGTCTTTTGTCGATGAAGAATTCACACGAATTGACAAAAGAACCGAATTGATTATCTTGCGAATAAAGGTCACTTACGAGTTTACCGATACTTTCAACCGGATCTCCTTCTTTGAAGGCGCTAGGAATTTCCTTTGCCTTATCTTTTGTAGGGACCGGGAGTTCATAGTATGCGTTTTTAACAAATGAAGCTGCCAAAGCCGCTTTATCGATTTTAGCTTTTATCTCTTCTTCTGTGTCTGAAGAACTCAATTTCGTAGTGCTTGAACCTTTGAACTTTGTTCCGTCGGCTTCAAAGTTCTTATAAACCGTCAAATTGATATGCGACACATCTTTGCCGCGATTCATCTGAAGTTTTTCCTTGATAAAAAACAGTTCTGTCGATGATGTATCTACCTTGACGATCTTGAATTCATCAACTTTAGGGTTGTTCTTAAGTATTTTGATAATCTTTTCCATCAACTTAACCTCCCCACTGCTTTGACATAGGATCCGCCGGTGCTTGTTTTGCAGAACTCCTTATGTCCCTTGCCGCAGACACCGCCACCGCTAAGTTCCATTCCTTCTTTTGAAACCATGGTAATTGATTTCAACAAATCAGGAACATAACCCGTCAATGTTATCGGGCTGTAAATCTTACCAGTCAATTTTCCGTCGATTATCTCCCTGCCTTTGGCTATTACACATTGGATACCCCAGTTTTTCGGATCTTCCATACCGCTGAAGTATTTTTCCAAGAGATACCCTTTTTTGATTGACTTGATCATGTCTTCCAATGTTTCGTCTCCAGGTTCGAAGAATGTATTTGTCATTCTAGCATATGCTTTTCTTTCAAAACTTTCTCTTCTGCCGTTTCCTGTAGGAGATGTTCCAAGTTTCAAAGCGCTTAGAAGATCACTTATTCCGGATTTCAAGACACCTCTGTCGATCACCAGCGTATCAGTTCCTAAAGTTCCTTCGTCGTCAAAAAGATATGTTCCGACTTCTTCAGCGCTTCTGGCACCGTCACGCATATTGACTTTTTCACTGGCCACATATTTGTTCATGAAATCGGCGCCTTTGGCTCTGTTCTTGACGAACATGTCCATCTCGACCCCATGGCCGAAAGCTTCGTGTGCTATCAATCCGCTTACATCCGGGTCACAGATGACGTCATATTCTCCAGGTGTGATCCTCTCGGTATCAAGAAGCTCGATAACGTTCTCGACAAGTTGGTCGATTCCGGCTTTTGCTTCATCGAAAATCTCATAACCTTTCAGACCGCTGTATCCTTCAAATTCATATTTGACTTTGTTCTCTTTGCGTCCAATCGCAATAACTCCCATATTCGTAAACAATATCGATTGTGACAATTCCTTCTTCGATGAAATGAATATCTTGGCTATCTTAACTTCTTCATATACGACTCTTGCGTCGATAAGCATATCGCTTTTTGACAATGCATATTTCATCATTTCTGTCATTCTGGCAAGTTTTTCTTCAGCGCTGACATTGAAAGGATCAATCTTGTAATCCGTATGAAAATCTTCTTTGATCTCCAAATCGTCTATCAAAGGAAATTCCATCAACTCAATGCCGTTTGCCTTAAAAATCCTGATATCTTCCTTCGCGATTTTCCTTACTTTGTTTTTGATCTCTTCCACATTTTCCAACGAGTTGAATGAATACTCGCTGTAATTCGCTCCGTTGAAAACGCGGATGACAAATCCTCTTTGATTCCAGAAAGAATCCCTGACTCCACTTCCGCTTCTGGATACAGAGTAATTCGTACCGATCGTGTCCATCCCAAGTACACTAGCATATTTGAACTCTTTGTTCAGATCTGCTATTAGTTTCTTCAGTGTACCTGATTGTTTTTCCAAATAAACGCTCAGTTCTCTCTTCAATTATTTCACCCCTTTAATATAAATATATATTGATTCGATACATGAAAGCAAATAGCTATTTAAGATAAAAAAAGTAGCGTATTAAAGCTTCTATAATTATCCTTTATTTTACGCGATTACTTTTCTATCTAGTTGATTTGCCTAGTTTCTATCATTGAAATAATTATACCATATTGAGTGGGTTTTTTGTTTGATTTCTTATAAACAACATGTATATTCCGTATTTTTCCATATCTGAACTGTTTTTTATATTTGACGTTATTAATTTATCATTTTTCGTTAATTATATATGTATCTAATTACGGAGGATTCTATTCAATGTCAAAGATAACAAACCATTTTAACCTAATTGGCAATCCATTTTCATATTGGGCTATCAACCTGATTTTGGCATATTTATTCGATTTAAGTTCTTATCTACAATAAGAAAACGGTTTGAGGGTATGATATGCTTGAAGAGGGGCAAGATGAAAATCTATCATAGTCAATTAAAAAGAACGAGAAAATTCTCGTTCTTATTTTCTTAGAAATTTATCTGTAAAATCAGCCTGAACAAAATCAAAATATTGATATGTATCGGATAGAAATAATACCCGACTCTTTTGTCCATCTTGAAGCGAGGTTTTAGATACTCGAACAGTATGATGATCGGTATCGCCATGAAACTTCTTGCTTGGAAGAACCAATTACTTAGTTTAAACAGACTGTCCTGATAATTCACCATGAAATTCCATATAAAACCTAAATTGAGAAATGAGTCCATAAATGGTACATTATTGCTTGTGTAATAGGAATACATTCCCGATAAGGTAACTCCTAAAATGCTTACGATCAGATAGCCGATTACCATCCTGATCGGTCTCTGACCGACTATAAAGAACATGAGAATCATCATGAGTCCGTATGTCCCGTAACTGAGACCGAAGTCATGGAAGAATATCTGAATTATCTGGGGCAGTAACACCAGTATTATCAGGAGCAACGCCATAACGCTTCCATAAATAAGTCTGTTGTTTTCCTTGAAGGATTTGACGACTTGTTCATAAACCTGCAAGACGAATGTCGCAAACCAGAACAACAAAATCACATTGAACACAAAATAATTAGGTTTGAGTTCTGGATTTAGGAGCATATACGGAATCTGAGCAATCAAACCGAACAATAGCAATCTGGAACGGTACTTCCTGCGGTTGCTTGTGTGTAAAAACCCTAGAGCCAACTGGTAACTAAAGATAGGAAAAGCGATCCGTCCGATCGTCCGCCAAACCATATCGCCGGGAAAATAGAGAACTCCCAAATGGTCTATCAACATGGTGACCATCGCGATTATCTTCAGGATGTCGTTTCTTCTGTTGTTATTCATGTATTCCTCCAGATAGAATCATATCATCCACCACCGACGAAATGAGTGATGATAATTTCTTCACCATCTGTTATTTTTTGAAAAAATCCACTTTTATGTATCGGTTTCCCTTCTCGGAAGACTACCGCCGTCGTAAAATCGGATGTTTTCATTTCTTTATGTTTTGCAAGAATCTGCTCAATGATACCGTTGATGGTATCAGCTTTTAATTCTTCTTCTTTGATGCCATACTTGCTGCGAAGCAGATTATAAAATATCACCTTTACCATAGTTATTACCTTTCGTGAGTCTTTCCGGTCTTGATGATGGTGTTATCGAACAGGTCAACCAGCAGCAGCTGATTGACGGTTGCATTTTCCGGATCTTGAATATATTTCAAGAACTCCGATATCATCAAAGCAGATATTGCTGCAGGGGTGAATGAAGGATTTTTCAGTTCTTGCTCAATGCCATGTTCATCGTTTTCGTACATTTGTTCAAGCAATTTGTTTCCCGGAAGAATCCATCCGACCTGTCCGTACCATCCGGCGCAAGCTCCGTGCAACACTGGAATATTCAGTTCTGTTCCAAGTTCGGCGATGAAAACCTTTGTCCGAGGATCGTCAACCGCATCGATTATATAATCGTATTTTTTTATTTCAGCTTTGTCCATGTCCTGTATTCTTTTAACATATTCCTCAACTATGCAGTTTGGATTTATCTTGTGTAGTTCATTGCTTATGATCCCTGCTTTATACTTACCGACATTTTCCACTTTCGAGAACATCTGTCTGTTGAGATTTGTTCCTTCGAATCTGTCGAAATCAACCACACCTAAATGAACTAGACCTAGTCTAATCAGACTGTTGGCGGCATTCCCGCCAAGTCCTCCAAGCCCTACCAAAAGCACTTTGATATTTTGAATAGCCGCGAAAGTCTCTTTGGACATGATCCCCATGTTGTTTTGAAATTGTTTTGGGATTGCTTTATTTTCCATAATCAACAGGCGTTTTTATCTATGCGCCAAACCTCCAAAATAATGGTTTTCAAGAAATGCTTCTCCATCAGTTAAAATTATATCACATATATTGCAGATAAATAAAATCAGGTGTAACACAAATGACTTTCCGTGTGGTATAATCTGAATGAAGGGAGGCGATTATATGAGTCAATACAATATTATGACAATTCTGGTTAGCCATAGACATGACAGTGCTAATGACGTGCAAAAGGTTCTCACGGAGTTCGGTTGCAACATCAAGGTAAGGGTCGGATTACACGAAACATCTAATGGTTGTGCTGAGGACGGATTGATCGTTCTTCAATTGGATGGCGATGAAAACAGGATTGACGAATTGAAAATCGCTTTGGATAAACTT
>CAYZPL010000070.1:0-5501 GCA_964480415.1 uncultured Candidatus Izemoplasmatales bacterium | reverse complement strand
AACAACCGCTTAACAGTCCGCTAAGCATAAATAATAAGGCTAAAATCAAGATTCTTTTAGACATCAACACAATAAATTTCCTCCTGTATAGAATGTTGCTTCAATATATAATAATATAACAGTAATTGTTTATTATTTCAATAAAGTCATTGAAAGTTTTTTACAATATTTCATTTGACAAATGAAAAATGCATGACTGACATTATTGTTTATTTAGGACCAAAAGATAACATCACGTTATTTGCGAAAAAAAACCTGTAAAATTAATTACAAGTTTTTTTATGTGCAGTTTCCTAATTAGCTATTCGGTATTGCTTCGATAGCTGTAGTTACTTGAGAGATGAAGCCAGCTTCATCAATAGTGCCTTGTGCAAATGCCATGAAGATTGGTCCAAGCGTGTTCATACCGAATCCAGGAGGCATGTTGTTTTGCCACCAAGCATATTTCTTACCTGATGCTAACCACATTGACAAGTTAGCTGAAAGAGGGCCAGCCGGTGTCAACTTGATATTGGTGAATGCAGGAACCATTCCAGCTTTGTTGACGATGTATTGTTGACCAGCGTCAGTATAAACCATGTCACTGAAGAATTTTTGTGCCAATGCTAATTGTTCGGCGCCCTTATTACTGTTTACTACGTAGTATGAAGGAGCGTCGATGAATACAGAGTCACAAGTTCCGGCAGCTGCGGCAGCTGGTGCGAATCCCATTGGGAATTCAACTGCGGTCGGATGTTGGTTGAAGTATTCTACAAGGTTAGGATCGATCCAGTTACCTTGATGGATAAATGCTGCTTTTCCACTTGCGAACAAGTTGACTTGGTCGCTGTAGGTACCGTTAACCAATACGTCTTGATTAGAATATTGGAAAATCAAAGCTACCCAGTCTGCATAGTTTTGCAATCTGGTTGCGTCAACGATTCCGTTGTTCAGATCATCAATTACTGAAGAATCAGTATAAGCTAATCCTGATGATAAGTAACCGTTGAAATTATGAAGTCCGGTAACCCAGGTCATACCAGCACCGGCAGCCATGTCGACTACAGTGTAGTTAGCCATGTTGTTGGCATCATAGTAGTCTTGAACTGCTTTGAAAGCGGTCTTGTATGCGTCAAGTGAAGTCAAATCTGCAGGATCTACTCCGGCAGCTGACAGAATAGATTGGTTATAAGCCAATCCCCAGCCTTCAACTGATACAGGGAATCCGTATACTGTACCATTGTTGTTGAAAGCCAATGTTGTGTCTTTGATCCAGTCTCCACCAGTAAGTGGTGCGATGTAACTAGAATAATCATCATAACCTGTTTGACCTTCGATTACGAAGATGTCAGGTTGATCCGAGACGTTACCTGCAAATTGAGTGACTAGATTGTCTTCATATGCACAAGAGTCCCCTCCACAGGTTGATACTGTGACATTTACATCATTTGCTGCACCCCATGCGTTTGCATAAGCTGTCAGCGCATCACCAATTTCCACTTTGTTTTGGAAAATGGTTAATTTTTGTTGCCCTGCGGTAGTGGTTGCTGAACCACAACCGACAAACGCCAATACTGCAACTAGTGCGACTAAAGCCATTAATAATTTTTTCATTTCTTTCCTCCTATTTTTAATTTATTTAGTCATAATATAGTCACAATGATAAGTCTTTTCAATAAAAACCATATCTTTGTAAATACCTAATTTTAAAGGTTTTGAAACTGTGATATCGATTCCTTCTGTAAGATGGAAATCAATATCGGTATCTTTGTATTTGAATCTTATTCTGATACCCGTTATCTTGTTTGGCTTATTGGGCCTTATAAAGATAGTATCGGATTTGATTCTTAGGCCCAAAATGCCATAGAGAATCGCCAGATATGAGCCACCCGAGTTTGCGATATGCAAACCTTGATTGGTATTTTTGTGGGTATCGTCGAAATCAATTTTCAACGCATCCAGAAAATATTGATATGCCAAATCGGTTTCACCCAATCTGAAAGCGACGATTGAATGGATACATTTGCTGAGACTGGAATCGTGCGAAGTTTTCGGCAGATAGAAGTCGAAATTCTTTTTGAAAATCTCTGTATTCTCGAAATCCAACAAGAACATCGACAACAACACGTCAGCCTGCTTCAAGACCTGATGCTTATAGATGAAAAGCGGATGATAGTGAAGTAGTAATGGAAAATTCTCCTTCGGTATCGAATGTAGATCGAGTTCCTTTTTTCTGAGGAAACTGTGGTCTTGGGCAAAAATGCCGCTTTTCTCGTTGAAGCTGAAATGCATTTTCTGTGCTGCCAAGGCGTAATCGTCAATTTCCTTTTCCGTGACGGCAAGGCTTTCTATTTTTTCCTTTAGAGATTCCTTGTTGTTGCGATAGAAATCCGTCAGATATTCGAAATGGTATTTCGCGAGTGAATTGGTATAATAATTATCGTTTATCAGAGTCGTGTACTCGTCTGGTCCGGTCACTCCGTTTATATGGAAATCACCATCGGAGAAAGTGCCAAAGTAGAACAGGAACCTAGCCGTCTCAAGCAACATCTCGAAACCGTAATTGATCATGAAATCATAATCGTCTGTGAATTCATAATACTTGATGATTGAATACGCCAGATCGGAATTGATATGATACTGGGCGCTTCCGGCAGGGAAATATGGACTCGCTTCCTGACCATTGATGGTACGCCAAGGAATTTTGACACCGATTGGCGATCCCTGTTTCAACGCTTCCTCTCTGGCTTCCGGAAAATGATTATACCGGAATAGAAGCAGACTCTTTGCAATTTCCGGATTGGTTATCAAGAAGAATGGAATCATATAAATTTCGGTGTCCCAGAAATAATGTCCTTCATAACCTTCACCGGTCAGCCCTTTGGCTGGGATATTGAAAACAGGATCCCTCAAAGCACTGGCGCTTAATTGGTAAGCATTGTATTGAATCATGGTATCGAGTGTGTCATCACCTTCGATCTCAATGATTGTGGCTTCCCAAAATTTCTTCAAATACTCTTCTTGCTTGTCAAAATAGTATTGAAAACCGATATCGATCGCCAGTTGCATGATGTTCTGATTGCTTTTCAACACGTCTTCGAACACCGTGCTCGGCGTGTAGACAAGTAGTTTTGTCAGTTCATATGATTTTTTTGGTTCCAATTGGAAATCGTCGAACGCTTCGATTCCTTCATCCGTCATCCGATAATTCAGATCTTCCATGTGACTCATTCCGACACATAGATACAGATTGGAAGAAGTGGTCTTGGCAATGACGTTGACACCGAAAGCATTAGTTATCTTTTCCTCGATGACGAGATCATGCTTGCTGGCTTGATTGATTCTTGGATCAAGTCTGTCGGTCTTTGGTATCTTGGGTTGGATCAGGGAAGACACTACTGACAAATCACCGGAGTAGTTAAGAGAAGTTATCTTCACCCTGATTATCGCAAGTTCTCTACGAACGAAAGAAACCATTTTTTCCTCTTCGATCAAAAACTCGTTTCCATCCTCGGTTTGATAAAGGCTCTTTCTGGTGGTGTATCCCTTTTCCAGATCGAAGTGTCTTTCTAGGGAACGTAATTTGCATGTGGTCAGATTGATCGGAATGCCATTGACATAGAATTCTATCGACTGGCCATCTATGATGTTGATGATTCTCTGACCTTTCTGAGGAAAGGCAGGTGAATTTTCTTCATATCTATAATCGTAATAATTGTAAAATCCGTTTAATAAAGTCTGTTTTAGTCCTTGCTTGCCATATCCTTCGCAGAAGTTACCTCTAATTCCAATGAAACCGTTTTGAACGGCGAAGATGGATTCGTCAACCAGCAACTCGTCCAATTTGTATCGATTGAATCTCGATATTGATTTCATTTTCTATTTGATTGCTCCAGAGGTCATTCCTTGGATAATATATCTTTGTGCGAATAAGAATAGTATCACTACCGGCAAAGCTGCAAACAATACACTTGTCAGCATCAAGTTCCACTGCTGGACGAATGAACCTGCGAAGTTTGCTACTGCAAGTGGTAATGTCTGTACATGTCCACCAGTTTTTATGATCAGCAAAGGTAACAGGAAGTCGTTCCATATCCACATGCCGTTAAGCACTAGCAATGTTATCGTGATCGGTTTCAATATCGGGAATATAATACGGAAGAACAACTGCGGTTTCGAGCAACCATCGATGATCGCCGCTTCCTCGATGTCCATCGGAATCGATTTGATGAAACCGTGGTAAAGGAAGATGGAAAGAGGCGCTCCGAAACCAAGATAAGCGAGAATGGTTCCACGATAAGTATCAAGCATCTTGATGCCAAATATGTTATAAAACTGCGTCATGACCCTTACCAAAGGGAACATTACCACTTGGAAAGGAATAATGTATCCTGCAACGAATAAAAGAAATATAAGTGATGAATATCTCTTCTTTGTTCTAACCAAGACCCATGCGGCCATGGAACTGAAAACAACGATGACGATCAAGCTGCCCGTCGTGATAATGATTGAATGCAAGAACGACGCCAAATAGTTAAGGGATGGATCGTTCAAAATACCATTCAGGTTTGCAACGAAATTGACAAATGAAGCTGTCTGGAATGATAAAGGCGCTTCCGTAATATAGGAATTGAGTCTGGTTGCATTAAGAATTACGAGGAAAAAAGGTGCTAAGAACATTAATGTTAGAATGATGCCGATTATTTCAAGAATAATCAGACCTATGTGCACTTTTTTTCGAGGTGCTTTAACTACTAAAGGTTGGGAAATATCCATTATAATTCCACCTCTTTTCTTTTAGTTATCATGACTTGTCCAATACCGATAATAAACAAGAACAGGAAGAAGAAGACGGCTTTTGCCTGAGCATATGCCATATGATGATTTGTGTAACCTGTCTTATAGATATCCAGTGCTGCCAAATTCAAGAATTGAATCGACATCTGCGGTATATTGAACAATGTCTGCATCCATTGAGGCGTTTGCCCTATCGGATTGCCCAGAGTCAACGCGTATACAGTATCGAACTGCTTGAATGAAGTGATTATTGTCAAAAACAGAGAAACCGTCAACGCTTGTGTGATAAGCGGCATAGTGATATTTTTAAGTCTTTGCCAGAAACCGGCTCCATCAATCTTGGAAGCTTCAATCAGATCCATTGGTACGTTTTGCAATGCTGCAATATAAATCATCATGATATATCCTGCATATTGCCACATGTAAACTGCAATCAATGCGCCCATGGCAGTAGAGGAATCGGTAAGGAATGTCAAAGATCTCATTGGCGTCAATTGGAAAATAACATTGTTGAAAATGAATTTCCATATATAACCTAAGATTAATCCACCAATCAGATTCGGCATGAAGAATCCGGCACGGAATAAATTTTTCAATTTCAATTTTTGTGTCGCCAGCAGTGCCAATGAGAAAGCCAGGAGATTCAAGATAACGATGCTGATGAGCGCGAACTGAATCGTTCTAATAAAATTGAATACATATAAATGATCAGTGAAGATCTTCGC
>CAYZPL010000069.1:0-5581 GCA_964480415.1 uncultured Candidatus Izemoplasmatales bacterium | reverse complement strand
TTGATGAATATGCGGATATTCTTGCTGGCAAATAACCAGTTTCCATTGCGAATTCTGCTGTTACATCGGTGCTGATCAAATATTTGATGAATAACCATGCATATAGTCTTTGGTCTGCTGTTGTACCAGTTTTGAAGATACCAATGTTCGGACCTTGTTGAACTGCCGAAAGCGAACCTGTATAAGTATTGTCGGTTCCACCGATGTTTTCGGTGAATGTATCACCATTGTGAGCTACGAATTGAGGCACTTGTACATAGTCTACATCGAAGATCCCAAATTGCAAACTAGACGCTGGATCAGCTGTACTTGGAATATTGTATGCAACACCAGCTGTTGAACCGACTGACATACATACATCGCCATATTTGAAGTTTGTTGAACCATATGATTGATCCCAAGCGATTGGCAATACCAATTCATTGTTATTGAACAATTGATTCATGTAAGTCAACATATCTCTTGTAGTTTGGTTATTAATCAAGATGTCTCCCGCTGGATCAGTATATCCGGCGTTCCATTGACGACTCATATTGATGAACAAGTTGCCTGCTGAATCATAGTTCACCAGATATTGACATTGATTTGTAGTCGTGTTTGTTCCAGCTGGATCAACCAGGATATTGTTCAATTGTGCCAATTGTGCATAAGTAAGCGGTGTCGTGTGTGACAAGAAACCTTCACTGTTGATATCGATACCAAGAGCTTGGATTTCTGCTACGTGATCTTTTAGCACGGTTCTGTTGACTGCCATTGCTTCAGTTGATTTAGAATAAGGAACTGAATAGAAATGGCCGCCTACATATTGATTATTCTCAGCTAGGTATGATGGAACGAAGTCATTTAAGTTCAATGATGGATCAACCGTCTGGTTGAAAATTGTTGAAGCTGAATCAACAACCCTATATAAGTTATTGCTGTAAATAAAGTTATCTAATGAATAAACCGCATCAGCTGTGATATATCCGGCAAAGTGGTCTGGATAACCGATTGCCATTGTTGGCACTTGGCCAACTGCTATACCCAAGTTGATTTTAGTTCTCAAAGTATCATAATCGCTCTGAGAAGTAGCTTCGATTGTAACATTAGGATACATTGCTTCAAAATCAGCTATTTTCTCATCCAATAAGGCTGCTTTATCTTGGCCATATATATGCCAGAAAGTAATGTCTACTGGATCATCTGGTAAATCTAGAACCTGTTTTGTAGCAGTTGTTGCTGTAGTTGTTGTTGTCGTTGTAGTTGTAGTTGCTGTTGTAGTAGCGGTTGTATCAGTTGAACCTGAAGTTGTGGTGCCTGTTCCGCTAGTAGTAGAACCTGTAGTGGTTGTTGTAGCCGCTGTTGTCGTTGTAGTTGTAACAGCTGCTGTTGTAGTCGTTGTCGTAGCTGCTGTTGTCGTGGTTGTTGTGGTAACCATACCGACGCAGCCCGTTAACCCTACGAAAGTAAATAGAAATACAAATCCAATTAATAATTTCTTCATTTTTTCCTCCTATATTATTATTACAAAAATTTTTATCCTTTGATACCGCTTCTTGAAACTCCACGCATAATCTGCTTTTTGAAAGTAAAGAAAACAATCAAGAGCGGTAAAGTAACCAATGTTGCTGCTGCCATCTGTTTACCGTAGTCGGTACGTCCGGTGGAAGTGTTGGTGAAAGAAGATCTCAAACCGTTGCTGACCAGTCGGTATTTGTCCGAAGTCGTAACCAAAGCCGGCCAGATATAAGCGCTCCATGCTCCCATAGAACTTAAAATTATGATTGTGACGATTGTCGGCAAAGCCATTGGAATCATGACTTTCGTCAGATATTTGAAATCCGACGTACCATCCACTTTCGCCGCATAATAAAGCTCATTCGGTATCTGTTTGAACATCTGCCTTAAATAAAATATGTAGAACACGCTGACCATGAACGGCACCGTCAAAGCCAGAGTCGATTTTAAATAAGTTTGATTATCGCCGAAAATATCATACCAACCGAATTTGAATATGGTGATGAAATTCGTCAAAATGAATATTTCTCCAGGAACCATCATTGTCGCCAACAATAAAGCGAAAACGGTGTCTCTTCCTTTGAAATTCAATCTAGCGAATGCAAATGCTGACAAAACTGTTGTAATTATCATACCCGAAGTGGTGACCAACGCTACAATCACAGTATTCTTCAGATAAGTCCAGAACGGGAATAAAGGTTGTATGTGACTTCCGATATTGATTGTTCCAAAATTATAGTTTTCAATTCTCCATTCGCTGATTTTCAAGAATATGATCGGCGGTGTCTGTGAAATCTGGATTTCGGTCTTAAGTGATGTCATCAACATCCAATAAAATGGTATCAAAATCGCTATTGCGATAAGCGACAAGAAAGTATAAAGTATAAAGTTGCTTATGAATTTTTTGATCTTATATGTTTTTTCATTTTCAATATATTGATCTGTCAAATCTTTTGCCATATTCTTCACCCCCTAATAATGCACTCTGTTGCGGCTTGCCCAGCCTTGCAAGAGTGAGAATACTACTGTAATAAAGAACAATATGATTGCTGCAGAAGCCGCGCGCGACATGGCGCCGACATCCTGAAATTCATAAATATAGTTGAACACAAAAGCAACAATTGTAACCATGCTTGATTTACCTGTACCTAAATTCGTACCAAATAAACCGATGACGGTATTATATGCCTTTAATGCTCCAATAGTTGATGTAATCGATATAAATAAAATAAGTGGTGATAGCAATGGAACGGTGATTCTTTTGAATATTGTCCATCTGGAAGCCGCATCAATTCTGGCAGCATCATAGTATTGTTTATCAATATTTTCCAGTCCGCTTGTGAAGACAAGAATTTTGAATGCCAAGCCTCCCCAAATAGTGTAAATCAACAAAGCGCTCATTTTATTGAGCCATGGCGCGTCTGCGCTAATCCATTTTATTGGTGGATCAATTCCGAACCACTTTAAAAAGTCATTAATAAGACCATAATCCGTATGGAACAAGAAGGCGAATGCCATACCTATGGCTATCGCGTTTGTCACATATGGCAAGAAGAATACTGTTTGGAAAAAGCCTCTGAATTTCGTGATCTGTTTCAATCCTACGGAAATCAACAATGCAACTATGATTGAAAGTGGAACAGAAACAAAAGCAATTACAAAAGTATTTCTAATTGCATAGCCAAACAGCTGATTACCAAAGATGAATTTAAAGTTTGCAAGAGTGTAGCCTTGGATCGTACCAGCGCCGCTGTTAGCGAGTGGCCGATAATTCTTGTAAATCGAAACGATAAATGAGTTCACCAACGGGTAGAATATAAAAATACCCATCAGTATCAGCATCGGGGCCAAGTACAACCAAGCTTTGAGATTGTTTTTATTTTCCATAATCTATTTTATAACGCTCCCCGACTCGTCAAAGACAAACATTTTATCTGGTTTGATAGTAAAATGAACTGTATCTCCGGCTTTGATTTTTTGTCCAGCATCTACAATCGCTTTGAATGATTTTTTGTCTAGAATGTTTTCCTCCTCGCCAGGCATATCAATAATCAATGTGGTATCTCTACCAATCGTTTCTACCAAGTTGATTTCAAACATGAAAGGGCTCTTCTTTTCCGCATCAACAACAAAGCCTTCCGGTCTGATTCCTACGATAACTTCCTGATCCGGTAATTTCGTATCGCTGATAGGCATGTCGTTTATATAGATTTTTTTGCCTTTTATAACACCTTCAAAAACATTTATTTGCGGATTACCCAAGAACTTGGCAACAAATAAATTAACCGGATTGTCATAAACCTCTTGTGGGTGTCCCATTTGTTGAATGACACCGAAGTTCATAACGACGATTTCGTCGGAAATGGACATAGCTTCTTCCTGGTCATGTGTGACGAAAACAGTCGTGATCTTTGTTTCTCTTTGAATACGTTTGATCTCTTCTCTTGTCTTAAGTCTCAATCTGGCATCAAGATTTGACAACGGTTCATCCAATAACAAAACTCTTGGTTTCTTAACCAAAGCTCTTGCGATTGCGACACGTTGTTGTTGACCTCCTGACAATTCTTTCGGTTTTCTGTCCAACATAGTTTCCAAACCGACAAGTTTTGACATTTCAAGAGTTAATTGTTTTGCCTCTTCTTTGCCTACGCCGAGATTCTGTAAAGGGAATAGAATATTTTCTCTAACCGTCATATGAGGGTATAACGCGTAATTTTGAAATACTAATCCAATACCTCTTTTCTCAGGGGGAGTATTGCTAATCTCATCCTCATCAAAGTAAATACTTCCTTCATTTTGCCTCAATAGCCCTGCAATCAGATAAAGGGTTGTAGATTTTCCGCAACCAGAGGGGCCAAGGAGACCAATCAATTTTCCTGAAGGGATTGACAATGTGACATTGTCAACTGCTCTAACCTGACTTTTGTCTTTTGCGACAAATATTTTAGTTAGGTTTTCCATCTTAATTTCCATAAACACTATCTCTCCTGTATGTATATATTATATTTTAAATTTCATTATAGTTGTCTAAAAGTATCGTAAAAAAAAGAATACGCACATTTATGGCATTCCTCTTATATATCAAATCAATGTCGTCAACAAATTAAATCCTATCCAGCCCGTATTTCCCAAAATACTGCTCAAATAGCCCTGTGAATAGACATAGTAAAAAATAGCTCCTAAGATCGCAAGAACCAAGAATAATTTTATAAACTTCTTAATAAATACGAATAGCCCGATAAGGAAAAAAATCGCAAGAACTAATACCACTATGGTTGTCTGCCAAGCTGGCAGACCATTAAGTATGTTTATTCCTTTATCTATGAAAGGCTGCACAAAGTTGTTAACGGTATCTAAAATTGACGATAAAGTTCGCATATAGAAAATTGTCAACAATATGATCTCCTCCAATATCCATAATTAGTGTTTCCATACAATTATATCATATTCAAAGTAAACTGAAGATAAAAATTTTCGAAAAATTACATTTTTTTTCTGTTTTCAATCGCTTTGGATAACGTTTGGTCGTCGGCATATTCCAGATTGAGTCCAACAGGAACACCATAACCGATTCTGCTTACCGTGACTGGTATGCTATCTAAAACTTTTTTGATGTACATCGAAGTCGTTTCTCCTTCTTGAGTCGAAGAAGTAGCTATTATTACTTCTTTGACATCTTCATTGGAAATTCTATCCCAAAGCGTCTTTAGGTTGATATCCTCCGGACCGATTCCATCCATTGGCGAAATTACGCCGTTCAATACATGATATAACCCTTGGTATTCCCGCGATTTTTCAATCGAAAACACATCCTTGGGGGATTCTACGACCATTATTATCGATTTGTCTCTTTGCGGATTTTGACATATATAACATAACTCTTCATCTGTAAGATGCCCGCAAACAGGACATTTATGAATTTGATTCTTAATATTTTTCAATATGTCTGCAAAATTTTCAACCGATTCTTCAGAAAGATTATTCAAAGTGAATAAAGCGTATCTCTCAGCTGTTTTTCTTCCAACACCGGGGAACTTTTGAAACTCGTTGATCAATTCTTCAAGAGCTTTCGGAATAATCATCA
>CAYZPL010000068.1:0-5609 GCA_964480415.1 uncultured Candidatus Izemoplasmatales bacterium | reverse complement strand
ATGGAAAGAGGTTATGAAAGTATCTATCGCTGATATCTGGCTGATACTTAAGTCCTGATAATTGATGTTCTTAATGATCGCACATTGTACATCAAGAAAATCGAGAGTATTTGTGATGTTAGATTTGAGTGTTATGAAATGAGCTGAGGACATGTTCGTATATTCTCTTAGGGCTTCTGTATTCAATGCATCAATGACTTGAGTCACGACCGTGTCAACGGCGCTTCTATTGGCGCTTGTCATAAAGCCATTATAAATTTGTGCGGCGACAACGACAAATCCGTATCCAGCGTAATTCTGGTCGATATTGTCATAATAGAAATTAGTGGCATCTCTTAGGTTGGCGAAGGCATCGCTAGATACCATGTAGTCAACGAAGCCTTTCATCAGATTAAATTGCTGCGAACCTGAACCTGCCATTATAGCGTCAAAAGCTGTTTTGAAAGGAGCTGGATCAAATGTCGTTGTTGTCATCATGCTTGACATCATCGAGTATTGCATCTGCACGATTCCAATGACATAATCATATAATACATTCGCCAGCAACTCATAATTGGCTTGAGATAACTGATCGGCTGCGCTCTTAAGAATATTTGCAACTTCTTCTGCCACATTTATCGTTGTAAGCAGTCTGGCTTTATCGGCATCTGCATATGTAGCGTAAGCCTGGTCCAATGCCCTGTTATATTTACCCTGATAATCCGCTAATATTATTAACTGTTTAAGCAATGCACCATCACGCTCAACGAATTTGTTAAGAACGGCATCAAACACATCTCCGCCGATACTGCGTAATGTCAAGAGATCCTGGAAACTCACTGTCGACAACATGCTTAAAGAACTATCGGTAGTCGTTGCGATATCGAGATAGTTGTTATAGATATATTCTTTTTCCTGATCGGTAAATGTATTATCTATCGAGTCCAACAGACTTTGATTTGCATCTTTGAAAGTCTTGAAGTATGTGATTGTTTCAATTGATATATCAGCTATTGCCATATCATGAGTATCATTATTCAGATATCCGATAACATCGGAAAAGTAGGTTTCGTCGAAAGTATCCAAGAAATTGATAAATGCTTCAATTCTATATAATGTCTGAATTGCCATTTTGCCTGTGTAGTTATCAATGTTCGCATTGAGCACGTCAGCTTGTCCCATTGCGTTCATAAGAATATCATATAGTTGGAAAATCAATGTCATGTCTTCCTGAGAAGGCATTGTTTCCCTAAGTATATTTACTGTCTCATCCTTGATCACATTCAATTCCGATGCGTTCAAATCTTTGACATCTGTAGTTTCGGAAACCGAGGTTATCGTATCAATTAGACTTTGAGATATCATTTGTTCGACTGAAATTAGATATTCAACTGTCGAAGTGAGCGACAATACGATTGATTGTGGGTCATTATTCAACTGATCCAGAATTTCAGTATACATGTCCAGTTGCATCTGATATTGATCCAAAGAGGATTGATAAATAGATGCATAACTAGGATGTTGATCGATAAATAATTGATATTGATCTACTTTATCCTGCAAAAGATCTATTTGTGGCTGAAGAGCTTGTGGAAGATAAGTCAATACGGTCGCAGATACAATCGCTTCTACATTATCAACGCCTGACAAGAACGTGTTCACAGCAGCATATCCCTCAGAAGGTGTCGAGACATTTTGCAATGCCGTTTGGAAAGCACTGAAAGCCTGTGCCAGATTGCCTACTTCACTTCCCAACATTCCTTTATTAATCAATTCTTCGGCAAAGGTATCTGGGAAAGATAACCCGGCTGTGGTGATTGCCGCCTTTGCAGTTTGGAGCTCAGCGGCGGGGTTTTGGATATACGCAACTGTTGCGCTTAATGTCGAGTTAAGCATAGTTGAAGGTGATTTTGCCTTTACTTTGAAAATCAATCTATCCGCGACAATCGAAGAAAAGTCGTAACTGTTGGTTTTTACATCAGCGACTTTTTCATCATTGGCGTAAACGGCATATCCGGTGGCACTGTCAACATTGTCCCAAGTTAAATTCGTTCCGCTGACACTTAAATTTGTCGGCGCCGCGATATACTCTTTATTAACAACTGTAATACCGGTTCCTAAGGTATTATTGCAACCAAGCATACCAAATGCCAGTGCAAACCCTATTATCAATAAAAATATTTTTTTCATTTTTCCCCCTAAAAATATTCAAATAAATTATCCAAACAACGATTTTTGAATAATTTTGTTACTTCCTCTTACCCTTGTGATAGTTTTTCTAAAATATAAACTTATTTGGAAATCCGATATATAGTCCAATAACATTGATTCATTAAAAATAAACTACATATTTTACTACAATACATTATATTTTATTTGAAGATAAAATTCAATATAAGGCGTGAATTTCCGATTATATTGACTATATGCCGCCAGGACATAGACTTATAAGCACAAAATCATTATTTTCACAATTTTTCCGAAGGAATTCAGGTTTCTTAATTATCCTTTGGCATTCCTAATCTATTTATAATGGAATTTTAAATATACTCATTCAAATATGAATTCATTTTGTATATAATATTAGTGGTGATAAAATGAAAAGAACAATTTCAGCATGCATAGCCTTAATAGCTTTAATAGGTGTCATTGCGACAACCATCGGTTTCGCACAGGATTCAGGCACAACATCATTCGCAACAGCCGTCTATCCGCTTAAATATTTCACAATACAGTCCAATATTCTGGTTGCCATATATTTTATATTGAGCTTGTTTCCAAAATTCGAGAAATCGGTAAAATTCAGATCATGGTTTGGCGCTGTTGTCGTATATATCTCGATAACTTTTCTTGTTTTCGTGACCATGCTACAAGCAATATGGCATCCGACTGGATTTGGTCTAGTCGGTTCTATTCTTAACCATTATCTGACGCCTTTGAGCACAATCGCCGTTTTTGTAATATATCGTAGGGATTATTCTTTCAGCAAACAGAACGTCAAGTCATGGTTGATCTATCCGATAATCTATATGGTTTTCCTGTTGGTCCACGGTTTCGTGACCGGAGACTTCATCTACCCGTTTTTCGATATCAATACCATCGGCATATTTGATTTTCTTCTTATATATCTATTGATAATGACACTCTTCTTCATCTTGTCTTTCGGCTCAATCTACTTGACCAAAAAAAAGAAAATAGAATCTTGAAAAACGGCTTTAATCCCATCAGATAAAGTGATATAATTCAATATATGATAGATTTCAAACATTCATAGTATACTAGGTGAACATACTGATATCGCATTTATTTAAGATGTCCCTATACCTTTAGCGCTATGAGACATCTTTTTATTAATGTTTCAAGGAGGGAAAAACATGTTTCTATATACGATTCCCAATGCAACAATAATTTGTATGATAATCACGGCACTTATTGCAATAGGTGTCCCGATTGTTTTACCGATAATTATTCATAAGAAAACCAAACAGAAATGGACTGTATTCCTAGTAGGTGCAGCAATCTGGGTGATTTTCGCACTTGTGCTTGAAGGCGCATTGAATAATAGCGTGGTCACACGGACAAATATTCAATCCAATCTTTGGGTCTATGCTGTCTACGGAGCTTTCGCAGCCGGAATTTTCGAGGAAACAGGCAGATTCATAGCTTTCAAATACGTATTAAAAAAACATAGAGAACCGGAAACTGCTTTGATGTACGGAGCGGGCCACGGTGGCATTGAATCGATTATTCTGGTAGGATTGACGATGATAAGTAATATAACGGCCGCAATAATGATTAATTCCGGTACGCTCGCAAACCTGATTTCAGATCCTACGAAACTTCAGGCGACTTTGAACCAGATGCAACCACTTTCTACTGCCGTTCCGGCGGTCATGCTACTCGGAGGGGCGGAAAGGATTCTGGCAATAGCCTTGCAACTGGCATTTTCGGTGATTGTATTCAAAGCTGTAAAGGAAAATAAAATCGGTTATTTCATATTAGCCATACTTCTTCATGCTTTCGTTGATTTCGGTGCTGTCGTATTGACTCACTATATTGTTGTTTGGCAATATGAACTTATCTTGTTGGTAGAAGTAATCGTCATCGGTTGGTTCACGATCAAATTATATCGCGATATGAAGTTGAGAACACCATTTATACATGAACCAGTTGTGAATATAGAATAGAAGTACAAACGACTTCGTTGAATCGAAGTCGTTTTTTTATACATCATTTACATTAATAATCGTTTTCAGTTCTGCTTCTGTGGAATCATATTGATTTAGGATTGACAAGGATATATTGATCCTTCGTTTAAATACACTTTAAATCTAAAGCTTAGTCCCAAACGACAGCTATAGAACGCTTCCCGGTCACATAATCGTCAAAAATCACTTCACCTTTTCGCTGATGGATTCCATAACAGATGAAAAGCGGGATGAAATGTTCTGATCTTGGATGCACATATCTAGCATAAGGAGCCGATTCCCAATTGATCAAACCGGTTTTTCTTTCGCTTTCCTCAATGTCGTCATTCTCAAGCAGATCAACAAGCCATTGTTGAAAAGCTTCGTTTCTTTCATCTTCTCCTGTGGTAAAAAAGGCTCTCAGATTATGAAAAGAAAAACCACTTCCGATAAACAATATATCTTCATTTTTTAGAGACTGGAAAGCCTGGCCCAAAGCGATGTGGAACCTTTCGTCCAATCCTCTTTTTAGAGATACTTGGATTACTGGAATGTCGGCTTTTGGGTACATGATCATAAGCGGGACATAGACGCCGTGGTCGAAACCTCTTTTGGAAGAGACCGTCTCGATACCGTTCTTGTTCAGAAGATCTACGATCCTTTCACCCAAAGCGATGTCTTTCGGTGGTTTGTATTGATATTCGTATGCTTCTCTCGGAAAGCCATAGTAATCATAAACCAGGTCATCGCCGTTATCATACATGACTTCGATCGGGTCCGATTCGAAATGGGCGCTGAATACGACAATGGCTTTCGGATGATAATTCTTTGCAACTTTTTCATAAAATCCGATCAGATTTTTGTGTCCCTCTCTGTCAAGCAACGGCATCGGGCCACCGCCATGCGGTATATAGATAGTTTTACTCATAGATAAGCCTCCATCCAATTTTGATTTATAATTATATGTTGCATCAATCGGTTCAACTCATAATTTCAGGCAAGGATATTCCAGACCGCAAGCCAGGTAAAGAAAGAACCGCCAATGACAAACAGATGCCAAATGAAATGAGAGTATTTGAATCTTGCGATATAAAAACCGATACCAAAAGTATAGCAGATTCCACCTATAAGGACATTCGCGTAACTTCCGATATTAGTTATAAAGTCGCTATACACGAATACGAGACTCCATCCCATCAAAAGATAGATGACAAGATGGATCAATTGGAATTTATGAATCCAGATGGACTTGAACACTATTCCAACAATGGTTATTGCCCAAAGGCAACCAAGAAGTATATACCCTCCCAAATCATGTACCACAAGAATCAGAAAAGGTGTATAGGTTCCGGAAATCAACAGGAAGATGCTGGAATGGTCGAGTCTTTGGAAAACCGTGAAGACTCTTTTCATCTTTTCGGGAAAAGAATGGAAAAGCGTGCT
>CAYZPL010000067.1:0-5724 GCA_964480415.1 uncultured Candidatus Izemoplasmatales bacterium | reverse complement strand
TAACGGATTCAAATGCTTCACAATATCCGGCAGGTCTCGTGAATACCGATTCTTCAGGAATGCCGACTTTGGCTCAGGTAGAAATATACGCTGAATACAAATTCTATTCATTGACTTATGACTTAAGTAAAACCGACGTTGAAACATTATACAACATCACGGTACCTCAGATTCCAGCAACATTGAAGACTGCATTGGATACTTACGTGGGAATCATCCTTGACAAATTGTATGTCATTGGTACAGTTAATATCGGAATGGCGGATAATCTCTCAAGTGGTACATTCACAATCGATCCGGCGCTATCGGATTCCAATCTGACAAATACAGCAGTAATGAAGAACTTGAACGATGTGAAAAATGTTTACTTCAAAGCCATGTTTGACCAATATGGAATAACAGATACCAGTCAATAAAACTTAAGATTGCCGGAAACGGCAATCTTTTTTTTATAAAAAAACTCCGGACGAATCCGGAGTTTCTAGTTCTTTGTCAATTTGTGCTTATAATACTTTTCTCTTTCCAATACGGCTATCGGTGATGTCAGATCGCCGATTTCGACTGTGTTCAACTCTTCTCCGAGGACACACGTCTTGGAATCGACGTTATCGATGAAATGGATAATCAACGCCTCGGCGATGTTAGGTTTCTTCGGTGAGCCGTAGTTTCCATAATAATGGTGGCTAAGGATGATATGTTCCAAAAGCAAAGTTTCCTCTGCATCCTTATATCCTAGTTCCTTCGCGACATCGCTGACCAGCGTCACTCCCATTGCGATGTGACCTATCAGTTTGCCTTTGATGGTGTATTCACTGCCTTCGAAAGAATCGAATTCGAAGATCTTGCAGATATCATGCAGGATGATTCCTGCATTGAGAAGATCCTCATTGAGGAAAGAATATACCTTTAGGAATCCTTCAGCCAGTTTCAACATGGAATGGGTATGATATGCCAAACCGGAAATGTACGCATGATGGAATTTGGTCGCTGCGGGATACAGATAGAAATCGTCACGGTACCTGTTATAAATGGTCTCGGTGATTTCTTTGATCGGCTTGTTACTCATTCCGTCTATCACATTTTCGATGTCCTTGGATATCTCCTCCACTTTGATCGGTGCGTAATGATAGAAAAACTTTAGAAGTTCTTCCCTGCGGTTCTCGTTCAGGTCCATTTCGCCGATAATCTGAAAACTGTCGGCTTCCAGATGCACTTTGTCCTTGAAAGCGACGGCAGTCGTATTGAACTGGTAGACTTTGTTTTGGAAAACCGTTTTGTCTTGCGGGATTCTTACGATAACCATCTCGTTTTCCTCTGTCAGTACGTTTGTCGGATAGGTTTCATAAGTGGATTCGTTGCTTTGGATCACCTTCCCGAAGAAAGTATATTTATTGCCTACTTCAAACAATTTAGTTCACATCCTTTTTAAAGATATAAGTTCCTATATCTTTGAGTTCATATTCGCTGTCGGGTTTCACTTCATATTTGTCTGTCGATGCAAGCAAAACCTTGTATTCTTCAGGTATGATGACAGTCTCTGTTATATTCGTAGGTTTGAATACAAGCAGGAGGCTGCATCCGTTACTATAGTGTACCATAATCGATTGTGAATTCAAAACCAGAATTTCGATATTCTGTTCCATTTCCGATGTGGATTTCAGTTTGAAACAAGGATATTGCTTGCGGATTTCGACCAACTTTCGAAAATATTCGATATCGTCCTTGTTTTCATCCACCAATTTCCAATCGATCTTGTTTATTTCGTCACTGGAGATATATGAGTTCTCGACACCTTGTTTCGTTCGATAGAACTCCTGACCTGAATGAATGAAAGGAACACCTTCAGATAGGATCACCATCGATGTGGCGAGTTTTTCCTGTTTTTTGATTAACTCCACGTCATCTTCGAACATTTTATACTTATCGAAGAAAGTCATGTTGTCGTGGCATTCCACGTAATTCACCGATTGTGTGGTGTATTTGAACATGTGGCTTTCGAACGCCGAGCCCAGCAACAGTTCCTTAACTTCCGCGATATTCGTGAAATTCCCGGATACATATCCCTTTTCTTTCACTTTGAAAGTCGAGCCTTTGATGTTCTCTCTGAAATGGTCATTGAAAAATCCGATTGTAGGCAGGACTTTTTTATTCTTCATGTGCGCCATTCTGTCGGTCAGGTTCGAAGAATACATATTCCAACCCTCACCATAACAGATGATATGCTCGGAAATGTCGTGCAATTCTTGTCTCAATTCGTTCATTGTCTCATAATCGATCAGACCCATGAGATCGAATCTGAATCCGTCGATTCTGTATTCGTTTACCCAGTATAGCGTTGAATCGATGATCAGCTTACGCATCATATTCCTGTGTGATGCGACATCGTTGTTGCATCCGGAAATATTGGTTCTGATCCCCTGTTTGTCAAAATGATACGGATACCCTGGAACCAGTTTTTCATACGGGAATTCATCCGCGTCGGAGACGTGGTTGTATACGACATCCATGATTACTGAAATCCCGTTCTCATGGAGTTTGTCGATCATCTGTTTGAATTCGTTGATTCTGATATAGGGATCGTTCGGGTTTGTCGAGAAAGAACCTTCGGGAACGAAAAACTGCCATGGGTTGTAGCCCCAATTGTACTCGTTGGCTGCGTTGTTTTCGTCCAACTGATCGAAATCGAAAACGGGCATCAATTGAACATGGGTTATCCCGAGCGATTTCAGATAATCGATACCTGCCGGGTTGCCTTTCGGTGTCTTCACACCCTCTTCCGTCAAGCCAAGAAACTTGCTTTTGTTTTTGAAAGAAACGTCCGGATCGCTGGTGAAATCCCTGACGCTCATTTCATAGATGATGGCGTCTAGAGGATTGCCGGAGAAATCCGATTCATATTGCATCTTATAGAACTTCTCTTTATCTACGACATAGGCATATTCACCGTTTGCGTTCGATGCGACCGCATATGGATCCATCACGTTGACTTCTTCTCCGTTGACATAGATCAAGTATCGGTATTTGTATCCTTCGATATCGCCTTCAATGACGACCTGCCAAATACCAAGATTCTTGTAGATCAGATCGCGTACTTCCATTTTGCCGTCAGTGGACACCAGTTCCAACTTAACGTATTTAGCGACCGGAGACCATACTTTGAATTTTGTGGATTCTTTTCGGTAACTGACTCCAAGATCGTCTTTCTTGTATTGATATATGTTGTCGAAGAGTTCGGTTCTGACGATTTTACCAGTGTGCAGTTCCGACATCTCTTCGTCTTGATTCTCCACGAAATATATCTGTTTCAAGTCGATATAGGCATCAAAATAGCAGATCAGCTTGATTTCGACACCTAGGTTTATTTTCTGTGAAATATTCAGTTTGATGATTTCGTTGTTTCCAACCAGATAGTACTTATTGTCATCTTTATAATTTTTTACGGGTATGATGATTGTCAATTCATCGAAATCATCAAGATAACAATAAAAGGGTCTCTTATTCTTCATTGTTGCGCTCCAATACTTTTATTATGTATTCCCTTATAACACCGTGTTCGTTTCTAAGCTTACCTAAAAGGATCGCCTTTTCCGCTTTTGCCAAAACTTCACCAACAATTGCCGGATTCTTGCCTTCCACAAGTTTCAGGACCTCTTCTCCGCCAAAATCCATGTCCTTTAGATTATGTATTGGCAAGCTGTTATTGATTTCTTCTATTTCTTTTTTTCTGTTAACGTCCCTATTCAAGATTACCGCAAGTTTATTGGCGGATATTGCCAACTCTTTTCCATATTTATATATGGACATCTTACCTAATGTGGCTTTCTTCGTTTCGACAAGCAAAGCTTTCAAAGTCCTGATCTTTTCAAGTTCTTTATTTGAAAATCGCCAGTATCCCGGGACGTCAGTTTCTGCTAGAGAAAACGCTAAAGCAAAAAATTCCAGCCAGTCAATCTCATATTCCGTCTTTTCGCCAAGATAAAGTATCCCATCCATGAGTTCAGGAAAAGCTTTCTCGATCTTGACCTTGCCCAATAAATAAATCGCTTTATGATAGTTCTTGTATCTGAATATCTCCTTGAATTCTCCAATGACTCTTTCATTGGAGATTTCTTTTAAGAGGCTGATGTTTTTCTCAATGCTAAACAGCGTATCGCTTTCGATATCGAACCCGAGTTTGGAGACGAATCTGAAAGCTCTCAACATTCTGAGAGCATCTTCTCTGAATCTTGTTTCGGGATCACCTATCGCTTTGATCAATTTGTTTTCCAGATCTTTTCTTCCAAAGAATATATCGATTATCTCTTCGTCTTCATCCATCGCGAATGCGTTTATCGTGAAGTCTCTCCTTTTCAGATCGTCCTCGAGTCTCTTCGAGAACACAACCCTTTCCGGATGTCGGAAATCGATATATTTGATATCGGCTCTGAAAGTCGTCACTTCGAACTGATATTTATTGATGAAAACCGATATGGTCCCATATCTTTTCCCTGTCGGTTTCGTATTTTCAAAAATCGATTCGATCTCATTCGGCAATGCATCGGTTGTGATATCGATATCGTTTGCGTCGATTCTCAAAATGTGGTCTCTAACGAACCCACCTACAAAAAAGGCTTTGTAGCCAAGACTTTTCAGTTTCCTGATTATACTTTTACCTTCTTCGATATAACGGTCCATAATACCACCTTATTAATTATATCATAATACTTTAAATACCAACCTTTAACATTATGAAAAATGAAGTATCGAACTAGGGCGCGCTAAAATTTTTACTATTAGAAATCTTATATGTTATAATATTCTTGGTGAGAAAATGCAATCTATCAAGTCAAAAACTGTCTATGAGCAGGAAATCAAAAAATCTCGTTTCATTTCAGTGCTCGCACCGGTTTTTTCGGAGACCGATGCCAAAAACTTTATAGAAATAATCAAGAAGGAATATCCCGGTGCCACACATTATACATATGCCTATATTCTAGGCGATAACGGGGTAGTCCAGAAAGCAAGTGACGACGGCGAGCCGACGAGAACTGCGGGATATCCGATTCTGGAAGTATTGCTGAAGAACCACCTGACAGACATAATCGCCATCGTCATCAGATATTTCGGTGGCATCAAACTTGGTAAAGGCGGTCTGATCAGAGCGTATTCGGGAAGTGTTTCCGAAGGACTCAAACAGGCGGTTTTCACAAAGAAAACCACTACTTACGACTGTCAAGTCGAAACTATCTATGACAACATCGGTCCAATTGACAGATTCTTAAGAGAGAATACGGTTCTAAGCAATGTCGTGTATGACCAGGAGATCACGTTCTTCTTCACAGTGAATAGCGCTGACTTTGATACAGTCAAAGAACAGCTTGTGAACAGAAACAATTACCAAGACAGAATCAAGATTCTCAAGTCTCACACTGAATACGTTTAGAGCAACGTATTTGCCATTTCGAAAAGCGACATGATCGCACTGACAAAAAGATATCCGAGAATTATGGCAATGACCATAAACAGGAATCTGATCTGGTCGCCTGAATTCTGTTTGAATATCTTGGATATATCAATTGCCTGAATGGCTTTGAAAATGAATATGGTGGCCACGAAGAAAAGTATTATTCTAGCGACCAAAAATACATTTGGATCTACAAACGTTAATGACATATAATCACCCCAATACTGAGTCAGGAATAAAATTACTTGAATCGATGTTCGTAAAGATGTTTATCACTAGCA
>CAYZPL010000066.1:0-5725 GCA_964480415.1 uncultured Candidatus Izemoplasmatales bacterium | reverse complement strand
TAACTAGCATTATCAAAAACTTGACAGTTGAGTTTGAGTCCGATAATCAACCGTAGAAGATGATAAAGGATTTAAATAAATACACTCATAATAGCTATTTGAACCGTAAAATTTGTCAATGTTTCTGTTTGAACATGCGCATAAAGTAAGCAGCAAAGTCGATGCGATAACAAAAAGCAATACCCTTTTCATTTTCCCATACTTCCTATTAATTTAGTGGATACCATAAAATGATGATTCAATATTTTAGTGTTTTCGTGTTATATCATTAAGGCTACATTTAAGTATCTTTCAACAATATTATATTACTCAGTGCACATTAATCTAGTTATTTTAGTGAAATCACCTTTACCAATGATTTGAATTATCTAGTTTGTTTATCCGTTGGTTGCGAAGGCTCCGATAAACGAAACCAAGAATGATGCATAAAAGATAAAGCCTGATACTAAGAAATAGAAGATGTAAAAGATTATTCTAAGTCCTTTGGATTTAATGGCATAATACCATATATAGAGTAATGCGGATATGGCCAAAGCGGCCAAAGTAAAAATAAGGACCAGAAGCAAAGCGGAGAACCATTGTCCATGCGCATTGAAGATGATGGATATGTTGAAAGCGAACAGATACATCGAGACCATGACTGGTAGATAGACGGCATTAAACACTTTATACAAGAATCTTCCTTCAAACTCGCCTTTTGGTATCGAAAAGGTCAGAATACCAATTACCAGAAAGATTATCATGGATATAATGGCTCCGATATAATATGCGTTTTGAACATGCGCAGCCCATGTTTCAAAACCTGTAATGAATACAAGAATCAGAGCAATTATGGAGATTATTTTAAAAATCTTCATTTTTTTCAAATTTTTCATTTCAAGCACTTCCTTATAGTTTCATTTTATCACCAAGTGGTTGCTTGAGGTGAACGTTATGCTTTGCATTAAAAAAGAGCACAATGAATGTGCTCATATATTTAAAATGGTAATATCACGTTTGGTTGAAAGAGTTTCAGTTCCACTGCGAATCTTTCGATTGTTGATTCGGGATATGGAGGTTCGTCGATCAATTCTTCATCTGAATCTTTGTAATATAATGGTTTCTTATACGGATTCAGTACATATCGGGGCACTTCCGGAAGTTCTTTTGACATCTGGATTAAATCATGAAGTGACAATTGCGGAATCACGGTAGTTCTGACTTCGAAATTCGTGCCGTTTTCAATCAGGATGTTGATTGTTTCCAAAACCTTTGAGCCGTCGCAAGAAGAACTCGTGATTTCTGGATATCTGTTTTGTGGCGCTTTGTAATCGATTGCGTAATAGTCGACCACATTGTTTTCGATGCAAGACCTGATCACATCGGGATTTGATCCGTTGGAATCAAGTTTGGTCAAAAAACCTTTCTTCTTAATTTTGGCAAGAAAGTCAATCAAGTCGTTATGAAGAGTTGGTTCTCCGCCGGTAATTACTACCGCATCGATCAAACCAACTCTTTTGTTTAGCAATTCTTCAATTTCTTCCATGGACACTTCATCATGGATTTCTTCGATAATTCTTCTGTTATGGCAGTAGAAGCAGTCAAAGTCGCAACCGGGTGTATATAGTACTATTGATATTTTACCCGGATAATCAAGCAAAGAGGATTTTGTTATGCCGGCAAAAATCATGCTTGCTTGTCCTCGTTGATTTTCGGATCTTCTTTGATAACGTATTTCACCCTGTCTTTGTATTCCTGCTTCTTGCCGGTGTTGAAGTTTTGAACCGGTCTTAAGTAACCGACGACTCTTGTGTAAACTTCCGCCGGTTTTTCACAAGTCGGGCAGGTGAAGTGTTCTCCGGATATGTATCCGTGCTCTGGACAGATGGAGAAAGTTGGTGTTATCGAGATATATGGTAATTTGTACTTAGTGAAAACTTTTTTGATTAGGGATTTGGTGGTCTGTGTATCTTTGACTCTTTCACCGAGATAAAGATGCAAAACCGTTCCACCGGTATATAGGGATTGAAGCTCATCTTGAAGGTCCAAGGTTTCGAAGATGTCGTTCGTGAAACCGACAGGAAGTTGTGACGAATTGGTATAATAAGGTATCTCGTCTCCGGCGGTGATTATGCCGTGGTATTTTTCCTTGTCGTTCTTGGCTAAGCGATAGCTTGTGCCTTCGGCAGGTGTGGCTTCCAAATTGTAGTAATGGCCGGTCTCCTCCTGAATGTCTTTAATTACATCACGCATGTAGTTCAAAGTCTTTATGGCGAATTTTTGTCCTTGTTCGGTAGTGAGATCGACTTCTTTGCCAAACATGTTCTGGACGGCTTCGTTCATTCCTATCAAACCGATGGTATTGAAGTGATTGAACCAATAGGACCCAGTTTTAAGCTTAATGTTTTCCAAGTATGATTTACTGTACGGATACAACCCTTTTTCGGTTTGTTCCTCGATTATCTTGCGTTTTATTTCCAAAGATTTCTTGGCGGTATAGATTCTTTCCCACAAACGGGTGAAGAACTCGGATTCGGTGTTGGACATATATGCAAGTCTTGGCAAGTTTATGGTGACGACACCGATTGAACCGGTCAACGGGTTGGAACCGAAGAGGCCCCCGCCGCGCTTTCTGAGTTCAGTGGTGTCGAGCCTAAGCCTGCAACACATCGATAAAGCGTCTTCGGGAGATAAGTCCGAATTTATATAGTTGGAAAAATAAGGAATACCGTACTTGGCTGTTATCTCCATGTATTTTTCCACTACCGGGCTATCCCAGGCGAAGTCGCGTGTGACATTGATTGTCGGAATTGGGAAAGTGAACACTCTGCCTTTGGCATCTCCAGCCATCATGACATCGCAAAATGCGAGGTTAAGCATATCCATTTCCGCTTGGAAATCTCCATATGTTTCTGGCATCAATTTACCGCCGATGATGACATTTTGTTCTCTCAAAGTGCTTGGAGCGATTATATCGAAGGTCAAATTCGAGAAAGGACACTGGAATCCGACTCTTGTAGGAACATTAAGGTTAAAAATAAATTCCTGTAGAACTTGTTTTACTGCTTTATAATCCAAGTTGTCATATCTTATGAATGGGGCACAATATGTATCAAACGAGGACCAGGCTTGCGCACCAGCAGTTTCACCTTGTGTTGTGAATGTCGAATTGACTATCTGTCCGAGCAGCGAGCGTAAATGTTTCGGGGGATGTGATTCAACCTTGTTTGGTACGCCTCCGAAACCGTCAGTTATTATCTGACGCAAGTCCCATCCAGCACAATATGGTCCGAAAAATCCCAGGTCATGGATATGGATATCTCCATCCATATGAGCTTTCCTGATGTCTTCTGGATATACCTCATGAAGCCAGTAATTCTTGGTGAATTCCTCTCTGACATAATTGTTCAATCCGTTGATGGATTTCTGTGTATTGGCATTCTCGTTGATCTTCCAATCACGATCGTTAAGATACTCTGTGAACATGTTGATAGTCGCGCCAATTAGAGCATTCGACTCTCTCGATGCTCTGCGCTTTTCGCGATATAGAATGTATGCTTTAGCCGTTTTGGCATGGCCGTTTTCAATCAGTACCTTCTCAACGATGTCTTGGAGGGCTTCCACTTCGGCGATTTCGTTCGGGAATTTTAGTAAAGCGATATCGCAAACTTCTTGCGCAAGATTTTCTGATTTCGTGAAATCAGATCCACCAACAGAATTGGCGGCTCTAAAAATAGCAAGGACTATTTTTTCCTTCCTAAAAGGTACAATCGTCCCGTCTCTTTTGATTATCTTCTTCAGCATCAATATCGCTCCTTATTTAATTCCTTATGTAAAAATATTAAGAATTTTATTACCTTTTGTCAAGTTGAATCCGAATAAAAAACTATTTTCATAAAGAGAAAATTGGCCTTGTTAAAAATTTATTTAATTCAACAATAAATAACCGTTGAATATTATGGTCTAATAAGCAAATCAAAGAAAAAAACCGAGGAAAATTGATTGTGTGTTTTGTTTGATAATTTAGTGTAACTGTTTGACACTATAAATTTAAAGTAATATAATTATTATATAGCAAGGGGTGTGATGGATATGAAAAAGGCATTTATGGAAGGTATCTGTTGCAAAGGTTGCGCCAAAGAAGTTCAACATATATTCGAAAAGATATATGGAGTCTCCGATGTGGTGGTCAATGTGGACGATGGTTATGTCCAATTCGAGGGCCACGTATCAGAGCGGGTTTTAAACGAGGCTTTGGCGGGAACTGATTACGTTCTGGTAAAGATTGAAAAAGACTGAAAACGGATTCATCACATGGTCCGGTTCGTTTCATTTGAATTATATTTGTCGAGTAGTATAATTAAAAATGTGAACACAAGAAGGTAATAAAAATGGAAGATACAATTAAAAAAATAATAGAATTAGATAAGGAAATGCGCCAAGAAGTTGCAAAACTTAAAGACGAACAGTCGAAATTGGGCGTATTTTTTCAAGGGGAAAGAAAAAAACTCGAAAAGAAGTATAGCGATCAGGCTGAAAAGACACTGGCGAAAAGAACTTCCGAACTTGAAGAAAGCAGAAAAACCTTGATTGAGGAAATCAATAAGGATTTTAAAACGACCATGGTTGACATTGACAAGAATTTCGCCAAATCAAAGAAAGAGTGGATAGAAGAAATCTACGAATTCTGCGTAGAAGAAAAGGCGGAGAAATAAAATGAGTTTTGCTGGAAACGCAATAATCGCAAAAGCAAAAACCATCTTTGCCAATCGTCTGAAACCCGAAGATTACGATGAGTTGCTTAGGCTTGATTCCATCTATGAAGTGCTCGTGTATCTCAAAAAGAACAACAAATTCAGTGATACATTAAGCGAGATCAAAGATACGGAGATTCATAGAGGTCAATTAGAAGAACTTATCAATAAAAGTTATTTCGTCAAACTGGCAAGGATAAACAAATTCGTTAATACGGTAGACAAGGGATTTTTCCAATTGGACATGATCAAAAGGGAAATCGAAATTGTCCTATCGAGCATCCGCTCGGTCATTTCTGGAGACATATCAAGTTCAGTCCGTGATTTGCCGATTTACTTTAAGGAGCATGCAAGCTTCGATATCGAGTTATTGACGAAGTCATTGACCATGAAAGAAGTGCTGATCGCCTTGAAGGGTTCAAGATATTTCGATCTGTTGTCACCATATGATTTCGAGGACGCAAGTCTGATCCCATATGTCAAAATCGAACACGATATCTGGAACATGTATCACAATATCGTATTGAGCCGCATCACCAGATTCTTCAGAGGCACAGACCATCAGGAGTTGATGAGACTCTATCAGACAAAAGTCGAAATTGACAATATCATCAAAATATATAGGCTGAAGAAATTCTATAACGCCGATGAAAAAGAAATCTTCGCGTCACTCATAACCGACAGGATAAGAATGTCGAAAGAGAAACTTATGGAATTGGCGACCGCTAAAAAACCTGAAGATGTTTTGACAATATTGTCACAATCCGAATTCGCTGAATACAAGGACGAGGACGGATACGTCTATATCGAATATTTTGCGGAAAAGATCAATTACAATCTTGCTAAGAGATACCTGTTCATTTCCACAAGTCCCGCAGTAGTTTATTCAGCATTCATCATTTTAAATGAAATTGAGAAAACCAACCTTTTTAATATTATTGAAGGCATCCGATACCAAGCCGACAAAGAAGATATTAGAAAAATGTTAATTT
>CAYZPL010000065.1:0-5783 GCA_964480415.1 uncultured Candidatus Izemoplasmatales bacterium | reverse complement strand
GACTAACTCTTCTTCTACTGTCAGACCAAGGGTCTTTGAAAATTCATAAGCTTGTCCGATTGCATCATCCGACAGCTGACTCGGTTTATGTGCATCCGCACTTATGATACATTTCGCTCCAAGCTTTTTTACCAGCAACCAAAATTCTTCTCTTGGGTAAAGGTACCTTTCTTTACCATCAAAATTTCTCAAGCCTCTTCTTATTCCATTGGCATTGATTTCGAGTGGAACATTTTTTTCCTTAGCTGCTAAAATTATTTTCTCACATAATTTCAGTGTCGAATCGGAAATGGTTTTTTGATTTATCAGAAACAGATCAGGATGAGATATGAATGTGAAGTATCCGGAATCGATCGCTCTGACCAAAGTGTCAGAATAGATTTCCAATTCTTCAAACGTCTTTATTTTGAATGTACTGAAAAGTTTATTGTCGACGTAGATGTAATGTTGACCGACTGTCAAATAGTCTAAGTCCTTCAACAAACTTTCATAATGCTCTTCCATACCATCGAAATATTCGATTTCCATCCCTTTATATATTTTTATCTGATCACCGTATTTTTTGATTGCTTCTTCCAGTTGGGCGAGATATATTGGATAATCCTCATCACCCATTCTTAACGAACGTTCATTTAGAAATTCGAATGGTGCATGGTCGGAGATGCCGATCGAGTCAAAATTGTGTTTGATTGCTTCTTTGACATAATCCTCGATCGTACCCTTTGCATGGTGGCAAAGGTACATGTGTGTGTGATAGTTGTTTTTCATCAGTTCATTAGTAAATGGCATCCAATACTTTCCTTTCTCTTTAAAGCACTTTTGGTAATTTCAAGCGCTGTTGTGATCAGGTTCAATGTCTCATAATAATACCTTGTCATATTCGGAAATCTATCCAGATTGTAGAACATTTCTGTGAGTACTTTTTCGGTTAGTTCAAGACCCATCTGATTGCGGACTATGGAGACGTGTTCATCCATATAGTCGCCCATCTTTTTTCTTAATGGTTTATAGTTGTATGAATACTGTGGAATGTTATCGAACACGAATCCGTTTTCTTCGAAATTGTCTGGCATATTCTTATCGATATCTCTTGCGGCAGCTAATCCGAAAACAAGGCATTCAAGTAAGGAATTCGATGCTAATCGATTTGCTCCATGAACACCCGTATACGCAACCTCACCGACGGCATACAGGTTATCTAAAGTGGTCCTTCCATTTAGGTCGCTAGCAATTCCTCCGCATAGGAAATGTTCGCAAGGTGCGACAGGGACTAAGTCCATTCCCAGGATATATCCTTCCTTCTTGCAGTGGCTGAAAACCGTAGGAAACCTCTTCTCCAAAAACTTAGGATCTAGATGTCTTGTATCAAGGTAGACGTGGTCGGTCCAGGTATCATACATTTCTCTGTAGATCGCTTGAGAAACCACATCTCTCGGAGCTAATTCCATTCTTACAGGATCATATTTATTCATAAATCTTTCTTTTTCGATATTCACCAAATAAGCACCCTCTCCACGCAATGCTTCTGTGATCAAAAATCGATGTCTGGAGAAGTTGTTTTCAGAGTATAAAGCAGTCGGATGAAACTGGACGAATTCCATATTTTGAAGTTTGGCACCTGCTCTTTTAGCCATGCCGATTCCATCTCCCGTGGCAGTCAGATCATTGGTTGTGGAGTTGTATACAGAACCGATTCCACCGGTCGCCAAAATGATTTTTTTAGCATATATCAAATATGCATTTTCGTTGTTTTCAAGCAAGACACAACCAACAGCCTTTCCATCCTTTTTTATAATATCCAAAGCCATGGTATTTTCTAATATTTCGATGTTGTCCTTCTCCAATATGAGATTGATAAGAGTGCTGGTGACCTCTCTTCCGGTAGCGTCTCCCCCACTATGAAAAATCCTTTTTGTAGTATGGCCTCCTTCTCTTGTGGTGAGAAATTTATTATCGGAGCCTATATCGAATTTCACTCCCAGATCCACAAGGTTTTTGACCGATTCATATGCGTTGTCCACCAGGAACTTTACAGCCTTTTCGTCGTTCAGATAATCTCCCGCTTTCATCGTATCGTCGATATGTGATTGATGCAACGCTTTATCATCATTAAATTCACAGGCGATACCACCTTGAGCCAAAATGGAGTTGGAATGGTCCAACTCTGTCTTAGATATAATTGTAATCTTGTGTTTTTTATCAATATTCAATGCTGTGAAAAGTCCTGCGAGGCCACTGCCGACAATCAATACATCTGTATATTTTTTCATATCAACTCATCCTTAACATTCTGTCTAGAGCGACTCTCGCCTTGTCGGCTATTTCGGTTTCGACATTGATTTCATATTTTTCTTCATTCAGGGCATCATAAACATCCTGAAGCGCGATTCTTTTCATATTGACACAATTGAGAACTTTTGATAACAAATGGAATGTTTTGTTCGGATTCGCTTTTTCCAAAGCATGAATTATTCCTTTATCTGTTCCGATTATGAATTCCTGTTTTTCAGAATTCGTCGCATGCTCAATGATCTGTTTGGTTGAACCGACAAAATCAGCTTTTTTAAGAACGTTAAGTGGTGCTTCGGGATGTATCAGAACCTCGGCTTCAGGATACTTGATTCTCATGTTTTCGACATCTTTTTCCGTCACGAGATCATGAATGTAACAAAAACCAGGCCATACGGAAATATCATAACCGAGTTTGTATTTGAGATATGTGCCCAAATTTTTATCTGGGACATACATGATTTTCTTGCCTTCATAATTCTTTACGATTTTTTCAGCGTTAGAACTTGTGACTATTACATCAGAGATAGCTTTGATTTTGGCTCTGGTGTTGACATAGGTGACGATAACTGTTTCCGGATTCTGTTTTTTATATGCCAACAGGTCTTCATATTCGATCATGGCAGCCATTCTGCATAAGGAATTCAGCTTCGGCAACAACACTTTTTTATCTGGTGAAAGTATCTTTGCCGTTTCCGCCATGAACAAAACTCCGCAAAAAACGATGATGTCCGCATCCGTATTTGCTGCCATCCGGCTGAGCGCCAATGAATCACCGACAAAATCGGCAATATCCTGGACTTCGGCAGTTTGGTAGAAATGTGCGAGGATAACTGCATTTTTCTCTCTTTTAAGCTTCAAAATCTCGTCTCTTAACATATTATCTCTTCTTTCATATAGCCTATATATATTATATGATTTTTTAGTATTTTTGCAAAGTATATGATATAATTAACTTAACATAAAGTGAATGAAACAAGCATATTATCACTATAATATTTTTATATGGAACGGAGTGATTTAATGCCTGAATTACCAGAAGTATACCGTTATGCTGATCAGCTTGAGAAAGAGCTTATGAATCATACAATCACAGATGTAAAAGTATTCCAGGAAAAATGTCTTAACATTCCTCAAAAAGAGTTCGTGAAAGCTGTTGTCGGCAAGAAAGTCGATAACGTAACTTCAAAAGGAAAATGGATATTCATGAATTTATCCGACCAAAGCCGGATACTGATAAATCTTGGAATGGGCGGAGAAATGCTTTATCTGGATAACATTCCTCATGAAAAATATCAGGTGCATCTCGAATTCGGCAAGATGTTTCTAAGTTTCCATTTCTGGTGGTTCGGATATGTACATTATCAGAAACCGGGAGAAGCTCACAAACTGACTGACTCTATCGGTAGGGATTATCTGCGTGATAACGTGACAAAAGACGAGTTTGTCAAAATTCTTAAAGACAGACGCGGAGCAATCAAATCCTTTCTGTTGAATCAAAAATATCTTAGTGGCATCGGCAACTATTACATACATGATATCTTATATCAGGCAAGACTTCATCCAAACCGCCCAATAAACACCATAAATGCCAAAGAATTGGAACGGTTGTATGATGTCATCATCAATGAATTCAAAACTTCTTTATCCAAAAACGCATTTTACTATGAACTTGATATATATGGCAATAAAGGTGGCTTTTTGGCCGATAAGATCGCATATAAGGAAGGCCAAAAATGCGAATGCGGTGATACGATAATCAAAATCAAGACCGGATCGACATCTTCATACATATGTCCGTCCTGCCAAAAAATATAGATATAGGGAGCAAAAGATGGCACAACCATTAGCTGACAAAGTAAGACCAAAGGATTTTTCTGAGGTCATCGGCAATGAAAGACTGTTACACATATTAAAAAACCTCGTGGATAGGGACAAGCTTATCTCGATTATTCTCTATGGACCAACTGGGGTAGGAAAAACGACAATCGCCGATATCATCGCCAGCCGCTATCCGATGAACCATTTTCGTTTCAACGCATCTACCGACAACAAAGCTTCACTTAAACAGATCGTCGAAAGTTCCAAACTATACGGATCAGTCGTATTGATAATCGATGAAATCCATAGAATGAATAGAGATATTCAGGATTATCTGCTTCCATTCGTTGAAAAAGGCACGATAATAATGATTGGTCTGACAACTGAAAATCCTTATATATCAGTAAATCCAGCGGTAAGAAGCCGCGTATCCATCTTCAAGGTGACGAGACCTGAAAGAGATGATATAATCAAATTCATCAAGAAGATAGATTTGAGTGACTTCGGCAAGGATATCACCGTGACCGAGGACGTATACAATAAGATCGGTATCGCCTGTAACGGTGAGGTCAGAACCGCGATAAACATGTTGGAACTGCTTCTGTTAAGCTCCAAAGACGAACAGCTGATTGATTATCCTTTCATGGAAAAATATCTCCCTGAAGGCAATATCTCGACTTTCAAGACCGGCGACGATTATTATGATATTCTAAGTGCTTTTCATAAGTCTTTGCGAGGCAGCGATGCTAATGCAGCCCTTCACTATCTAGCCAGATTGCTTGCGGCAGGAGATCTTGAATCATTAACAAGAAGGATCGAAGCCATGGTATACGAAGATATCGGATTGGCGAATCCGATGATGGGAGTCAAAGTCCATGCGGCTTGCGAAATCGCTCGAAACGTAGGATTGCCGGAAGCGAGAAATGCGCTTGGCGCGATCGTCATCGAAATGTGCATCTCCCCGAAATCGAATTCAGCCCATATGGCTATAGAAGCTGCACTTAAAGATGTCAGGGACGGAAAAACCTACCAGGTTCCAAGTCATATCATCAACAATCCTACCTACGACAATAAACAGGCTTACAAATATCCGCATGATTATCAGGGTCATATAGTATACCAGGAGTATCTGCCTAAAGAGCTCAAAGGTACGATTTACTATGTACCGCAAAGACATACTAAACTAGAAGAGATCTACGGAAAAGAGTATGATAAGATCCTTGAGATTCTAAAACAAAAGAAATAAGAAAAGGCAATGCGTCAATATGCATTGCCTTATTAATCTGATTTTCTAGATTATATCACAGACCATTTCCTTCTGTGTATCGATGATGACCGGTATGACTATCGGTTTTCTTTTTGTGGAAGAGTAGAGATACTTCTGTATTTCATGTCTCAGATTGTCCTTGTATTCCTTCCAGTCGATATATTTCTTGGCAAATTGCTTGTTAGTCTCGATCTCATAGATGGTTTCAATCTGTTTGATTATCTCCTCGTTCTCCTTCATGTACATGAAGCCTCTGCTTACGATCTCCGGATTGTTGAACATGATCCGCTCTCTGGCGTCGATATTGGCGATAACCAGCAGAAATCCGTCTTGAGATAATAATTCTCGTTCTTTTAGAACGATCGAATTTACATCCGTCTCCACGTTTCCATCGATCATGATCGAA
>CAYZPL010000064.1:0-5800 GCA_964480415.1 uncultured Candidatus Izemoplasmatales bacterium | reverse complement strand
TAGCCAATTTTCGCATCAATATCTCTCAACCTAAATGCAAACAAAAATCCGTGATTTGACACGAATTGATGTTAATGAGTTTTCTAGAATTTCGTTGCTAATTCTTTGGCTTTTCTTATTGCTTCCGCTAAAATCGCTTCAACGTCGTTTCCGATTATATCCAATCCGTCTGCACTGATGGTAGTTAATTTCTTAATTCCAAGAAACGATAACAATACCTTTAGATATCTTCCACCCATTTCCAGATTTGAAAATGGTTCAGCCAGATAGTTGCCTCCACGAGATACGATATATACCGCTTTATCACCTTTTACACTGCCAATCGGTCCGTTCGCAGTATATTTGAAAGTTATACCCGCAACGGTTATATAGTCGATATAGGCTTTGAGGATCGCTGGAAAACTCAGATTCCAAAATGGTGCGGCGATAATATATTTGTCCGCTTCTTGGAACTGATAGGCATATTTCAAAATCGGATGATTTTTGCCTTCTCCTGGTTTTGGAGTGTGCAACTCATCGATACTGCCTTTTGGCAAGAAACCGATTCCCTCCTCGTACAGATCAAGGGTTATTATTTCATCATCGGGATTGATTTCTTTATATTTCTTTACGAATGCGTCAGATATTCTGAACGTTCTTGATTCGTTGTCGGCTTTCGCATCGGCTTTAATATATAGTACTTTTGCCATAGCATACCTCCTATAATTCATATATTTGTCTAAACAATAGACTTTTTAAAATACATAGGAATTATACTTAATTATACCTCATTATTTAATATAAATAAAAAGATGTACTCAAAAATCGAACCGAGTTTCCAACTGTTAATTTGTAATTTAATCACACCTGTCCAGACACTAAAACATACGTTGAACAATAAAGAGACATCGCCAAACAAAAGTTGGAGATGTCTTTTTTTCTCTATCCCTTAAAGAGGTTTTTCCTGATATTGAAGTTTGTACAAATCGTAGTACATACCCTTTTGTTTAAGTAAGGTCTGATGATTGCCTCGCTCGACTATTTCTCCTTTATGAAGCACCAGTATTTGATCGACATGTTGGATGGTCGATAATCTGTGTGCGACGATAAGCATCGTCCCGATCGTCATCATCTTGTTCAAGGAATCCTGGATGAGTTGCTCGGTCTCGGTGTCAATATTAGCGGTCGCCTCGTCTAAAATCATGACACTGGGTTTATGTACCAAGGTTCTTGAAAACGACAATAACTGTCTCTGTCCTGAGGAAAAATTATTTCCTCTTTCCCTGACTTCTTCTTGGTATTTGTTTGTAAGCCTGTTTATGAACCTGTCCGCATTGACATATTTTGCGGCTTCTTCCATTTCTTCGTCAGTTATCGATTCCTCTCTCAATTTGATATTGGAAGCGATCGTACCGCTGAACATGAAAACTTCCTGCAACATCTGACCGATGAAAGAACGTAATGAACTTATCTTGATCTTTTTGATGTCGATGCCGTCAATCAGAATCTGTCCTTTTTGTATATCATAATTTCTTACGATCAGAGAAAGGATGGTAGTTTTACCAGCTCCGGTGGCACCAACGAAAGCGACGCTATCCTTCGCATTGACCTTGAATGATACGTCTTTCAGTATCCATTCACCTTCTATATAGTAGAACCAGACATTCTTGAATTCGATTTCACCCTTGATGTTGACTAGTTCAATCGCGTCTTCCGAATCGACAACCTGAGGTTTTTCATCCAAAACCCCAAAAATTCTTTCGCTGGCTGCGAAAGCTGCCTGAAGAACGTTGAACTGCTCGGCAAGTTGTTGGATAGGATCGAAGAATCTGCCGATATACTGTACGAAAGCAACCAGGAATCCGACTGTCAGAAGCCCGCTTATCGCCTGGAGTCCGCCGAAGTAATAGATGATGATCAGCGTTCCGATATAGAATAGATAAACCGTCGGTCTATAGATACCAAAGATGAAAATCTGTTTCATGTAAGACTTTCTCAGGTCGTTGTTCTTGCTGTGGAACTCCCTGTATTTACGCTTTTCCTGATTGAAAATCTGGATGATTTTCATACCTGAAAGGTGTTCAGAAAGAAAAGCGTTGACCTTTGCCAGATTCTTTCTGACTTCTCGATAAGCTTTACGTGAATATTTTCTGAATATCACCGACGCCACTAAAACAAGTGGCATTACAGCCATCGCCATCAATGTCAGTCTGATATTTCCTTCCTGACTGTAATTCAGTAATGCCATAGCTGTTATGATACCTATTATCATCAGGACGTTACGGATAACGTTTACGATGACCGAAGTGAACATCTCGTTCAAAGTGTTCGTGTCGTTCGTAACCCTTGTGACAAGGGTGCCTGTCGGCTTGCTGTTGTGATACTCGATGTCTTGTGTCTCGATATGGTTGAACACTTCTTCCCTGATGTTGTAGAGAATCGTCTGTCCGATCCTTTGCAGCATCAGAACCTGGAAATATGTAACGACCGCATTGATTATTATCGATGAACCATAAACTATCAAATATATTGTAAGTAAATGCGCATCAAAGTTGTCAGCGCTCAGAATGTCGATGCTCTTACCGATGATGAACGGTTCCAAAAGATCAGCGCCGACGGTAATCACCATCAGAAACAATACACCTAGAAAACGATATTTGTAAGGCAATGCGTATTTCAGAAGACGTTTGAGAATGACTTTGTCTTCCATGGTGTGTTCTCTATCTTCCATAGAGAATGCTTGTCCCTTAGCCATCTTATGCCGCCTCCATTTCGTCTTCGAGTTTTTGTCTTTCAACCATGTCTTTATAGAACTCACATGATTTAATTAGTTCTTTGTGAGTTCCGATGCCGATGATTTCACCGTCGTCGATGACGATGATTTTGTTCGCATCTTTGATTGTGGAGATACGGTGCGCAATCAAAATCGTCGTCTTGTTCTGACGCACTTTTTTAAGATTGCTCAAGATTTTTTCTTCTGTGTTCGTATCGACAGCACTGACTGAATCGTCCAATATCAGAATCGGTGGATTCTTGATCAGGGCTCTGGCGATCGATATTCTCTGACGTTGTCCACCTGATAGAGTAACTCCCCTTTCGCCAATCAGCGTATCATATCCTTCGGTGAAATTTGTGATATTGTCATGAACATCGCTCAGTTTCGCACTGCTGATGACGCTTTCCAAATAACCGCCATCTCTTTCTATTCCCAGAGAGATGTTGTTGTTGATTGTGTCGCTGAACAAGAAACCATCCTGTGGGACGTATCCGATGAAATCACGAACTTGTTTGATCGGCAAGTGCATGATGTCATGTCCGTCCAAAAACAATTTGTTTTCTTCTATGTTATAAATTCTTAGAAGCAAGTCCACAAGACTTGTCTTGCCGGAGCCGGTCCTGCCGATGATTCCCACAAGTTGTCCCTTATCTATTTTGAATGAGATGTTTTTCAGCACCGGATTCATCTCTCCCGGGTAGGTGAAAGTAAGATTATCGAATTCGATGTTTCCTTCAAGTTCATCGATTTCGATAAGATCATCGCCGTCATAGACATCAACTTCTGCATTGAGGATGGCTTCGATACGGATTCTTGAAGCGTTACCTTGGCTCATTCTGTTGATGACCATTCCGATCGCAAGCATCGGCCATATCAACATGCCGAAATATTGGATCAATAGAACCAGATGGCTGATATCGAGTGTCTGTCCTCCTGTCATTCCCCTTGAATTCACCAATATATGACCACCATAGGCGATCAAGATTACGAATACAAGTGAAATCAATGTGCTGATGAAGATATTGAATAATGTAGACAGTTTCACATAACTGATGGTTTTGTCTTTCATCTTCTGGTTCAACTTGTCGAATTCACCCGATTCGATTTTCTCCTTGACGAAAGCCTTGATGACAGTGATACCGCTGAAATTCTCATTGGTGAAATCGCTCATACCTTCGAAGGATTGTTGGAGCTCTCTGAATCTCCTCCTTAGGTAGGCGCCGATGATTGCACCGGACACGGCGAGGATCACAAGCGGTATCGCCGCTACGATTGTCAGCTTGACGTTTACTTTCATCATCAGATAGAAAGTCATGATGCTCATGAACAGGGCGTCGAAGATCATGATTAGCCCCGGCCCCATAGCGTTTCTTACCGCTTCAAGATCGTTCGTATAGTGAGCCATTAGTCCACCGACTTTGTGACGTGAATAATACTCGTTGCTGAGCCTTTCGTTATGAGCGAACATCTCATTTCTGATATCAAAGCCGATTTTGCGGGAAGCGCCGAATATGAAGATTCTCCAGAAAAATCGCCCGACGATGATGACTAGGGCAAAGATGCCGATATATAGGACCTGAGTTATCAGAAAAGAAACTATCAAAGTCCCCTTGTCTATCCCCTGAATAATCTTTTGGACCGCCTGGGGAATTTGAAGTTGATAGTAATCAACCAGTCCAAGCGCAATGAATCCCAAAAGAAACATATACCAATATTTTATGTAGTATTTATTTACCAACTTGCCAAAAATCATTTCGTGTCTTCCCCCATCTTGTTGAACAATTCTACTGCCTTACTGATTTCTTCCTCATCCAGTCTTGCAAAAATCTTTGAAACGGCTTTCTTGCTTTCCAGCTCATTCGTCATGGCCAATATCTCGCCTTTTTTTGTAAGCGAAATATAGAAAACTCTTTGGTCCGACGTGCTTCTTGTCCTTTTGACGAGTTTGGCGCTTAGGAAACGATTGATCGTTTCCGTCAATGTCGGTTTGGATATACTAAACAAATCTGCGAGTTCTGAATATGTTGCTTTGTCATGCTCGCGGATTATTTTCAAATATTTGAATTGAGTGGATGTGACTTCTTTGAAATTGATTTCTTCATAAACTTCTTTCGAACTGTTGAAATACATTTTCAAGAAACGGTTTAGTGCCCTTCTTACAACTTCCTTATCCATGAAGAACAACTCCTTTTTCGATAAATTAGTTAGGTACTACCTAATTATATATAAGTGCATATTCAATGTCAACACAAATAATCCTTTTTCTTAATCATATCTCAGTCGGTGATGTAATTCAGATAGGTGATTTTCGCGGAATTGTCAAAGAAGTCGGAATCCGTATAACAAAGTTTGAAGACATATATGGCGATGTCAAAATGATCAACAATTCGGATATCAGAGGTATCATAAATTCATCGGATGCATTGTCTCAGGCAATATGTGAAATAGATATTTCATACAATGGGGATCTGGCGAAATTCGATAAACTCATGAGAGAGAAAATAAATGAGATAAGCGAAGCGAATCCTTTGATCAAGAATGGGCCTTTCTATGAAGGCGTCGAAAGATTCAATGATTCCAGCATCACCATCCGTGTTATTGGCTGGGTAAGGGAAATCGACAGGATCAGGGCCACAAGAGAACTGAACAAACAAGTGAAACTCTTTTTTGACAAACACCATATCGAAATTCCGTTTCCCCAAGTCGTACTCAATCAGCCTAAAATTCAAAAATCTTCATCCGCAAGATCATCTACTGCAAAAAAGACTACAACTAAAAAAGTTGCAGCTAAAAAATAATTTCGCATTAATAAATAAGATGTCAGAGCAATCTCTCTGACATCTTTTATTTATAATCTAGTGTTTGCGCAATATATCGGAAATCCATTCCCCTTTGGGCAAGTCTTGACAAGCGCCACGCTGATAGAATTCGGCTATCCCGTTAATCGCTGACCAATAGGAGAGGATCAACAATTTGGGATCTCCTTCCTTAATCGTACCTTTCTTCTGTCCTTCCTTGACAACATCAATCAGCGGATTCACCACA
>CAYZPL010000063.1:0-5903 GCA_964480415.1 uncultured Candidatus Izemoplasmatales bacterium | reverse complement strand
AGGCATGGGAAAGAGGCCCGTATTATATCGATGGATTGATACCGCTCGCTTATCTGTTGAAAGATGAAGAACTGATTGCTATGGCAAGAAAGTGGATAGACAACATCCTTGGTTCTCAGGAAGAATCCGGGTTTTTCGGACCGAAAAAAAATAATGATTGGTGGCCACGAGCGGTAGTTTTGAAAGTATTCGTCTCCGCATATCTTGCGACAAGGGAAGAAAGACTGCTTTTGTTCGTCGAAAAATATCTGAATTACATGTTGCTGCATATCGAGGAGCAGCCTTTCGATTTCTGGGGATATTCCAGAGGTATGGAGGGAAAGGAAATGCTCGACTTGTTAAAAGATAGAGTAGATCAAAAAGAACTTGCCGATATCGAAAACAATTGGATTAAGAACACAATGGATTGGCAGACTTATTTCGCAGAATTCCCTTTCCCGGAACCGACTGACGAGTATATGAACAGAAGTTTATTCAAAATAGTCAAAGTTTTCATGAACAACATTGATAAAATGAAAAAAAGAAGGACTAAACCTCAAAAACCAGATCGTGATAAAATAATCAGAACAAGAAGTACCAAAAACAATCAAATCTACTTGAAAACACATGGCGTCAATATCGCTATGGCACTAAAATATTTGCTTTATTGGGGCGAAACGCCTGAAGAAATGTTCAAGGGATTGGATAATGTCTTGGAACATCACGGCAATGCGACCGGCATTTTCTCATCAGACGAACATTTGAACGGAACTTCACCGGAAACCGGTATCGAACTATGTACTGTCGTGGAAATGATGTATTCGATGGAAGAAGCGATCAGACTGACAGGAAGCATGAAAGCTTGCGACAATCTTGAGTTTTACGCTTACAATGCACTGCTTGCGACTATCACGGAAGATTTCACCGCGCATCAATACGTGCAACAGGTAAACCAGTTTGATTGCGAGATAAAAAAACATCCTTTTTATGATACGAACCGGTATGGCAATACTTTCGGAATCGAACCAAATTATGGATGTTGCGCCGCAAATATGCATCAAGGTTGGCCGAAAATGATGTTATCAGCCGTAATGCATTCTAATGATGCCATCGGAATATTCTTGTATGTCTCAGGCAGATTCAAGGTGGATTTTCCTGATGGACATATTGTCATCGAAATCCAAACTCAATATCCATATGCGGATATCGTTAAAATAAAATGTCTGGAATCAACAGTTTCTTCAAGCAAAGACTGGATCTTAAGAATGCCTTATATGACTGATGTCGAATTGACACTTGACAATGAGACCATCATGATATCCAATCAAGAATCGTATACGCTGAAGTCGCTGTCTGAAGGTGAAGAATTGACGATGCATTTCCTGTTTTCGGTTGAGACCGTTATGAATCCCGATAACACGATAAGCGTAAGAAGAGGACCGATCTTGTTCTCAAAGGCTATAGCCGGTGAAGAATTCTACATCAAAGGCAAAAAACCGTTTCACGATCGGGGATATAAGCCAAAACAGCGTCAAGATATCGCCCTTGCGACAAAAGATGGTCATGTATTAGTGAAAAATGTGAAACAAGAAACGGACGCATTGTCATTTTTCAGTAACGATATGACTATTACTCTAGAAGCATTTGATATGGAAAAAGAAAAGTTTATTGACATCGAGCTTAAGCCTTACGGGATGTCGGTTCTGAGAAAAACCCAATTTTCATCAAAAGAGAAATGATATTAACTACATTCGAAAAGGAGAATGAATATGAATAAAAAACCACTTAGAAAAAAATTAGCATTCGCATCCGCAGACATATTCGGCGGCGGATCATTCAACATCATCAATTTCCTCCTACCGGGATTTTTAGCGCTAACAGTCGGTATTAATCCGTTCTGGATCGGTTTCATCATGCTGGTGGCCAGAGGATGGGATGCGATTACGGATCCGGTCATGGGCTATATTTCTGACCATACAAAGTCAAGATTCGGCAAAAGAAGAATTTACCTGATCATTTCGGCACCGCTTGTGCTTGTGGGTATGTTTTTGCTATTCTACCCTTTCTCATTTTCTAGCGAGGCTTTGAGAATAATTTCCGTATTGCTTGCGTATTTGGTTTTCACAACGATTCAAACCAGCATCATGATTCCCTACTACTCGCTGTCAAGCGAGATTTCCAGCGATTACCATGAACGAGCTTCCTTTAACGGATACAGACTCGGTTTCTCGATTTTCTCATCGATAATCTGTGTTGCCGTACCGGGAATCATCGTTCAGTCTTTTGTAAACGAAGGGACAGGTTATAAGGTAATGAGTTTGATATTCGGTACTTTATTCGGAATTGCCGTACTGATGACCGGGTTGTTTGTGCGAGAAGAAATAACGACACCTAAAGTTTCCAGCAAATTCTCGCTTAAAGAAATGACCAAACCATTATCACTAAGACCATTCAGACAATACCTTGGCATGTTTCTGGTTTTACAGATGGCTATGGCTATTATGAGCGGACTGTTTTTCTTTTACGTGGATTTTTATGTCACAAAAGATGTGACTGCTTCAGGCAGTAGTACCATGGTAGGCATGATAGCCGCCGCGCTGATGTTCTCGATGCAGATCGTAGCATTGCCTATCTATATCAAGATCATTGCCAAAAAAGGCAAGGCTTTTGCATATCGGCTAGGTGGATTTTTATGGATTGTAACGGGATTGATCCTGTTTTTGATACCGGTAAACACAAACCCGATCTTCATTTATCTCGTAGGAGCCGCAATGGGATTTGGAATCAGCGGACCAGGACTTGTGCCGCATACCATGTATGGTGATGTCGTTGACGCCGGGCAAATCAAATTCAATGAAAGACTTGACGGTCAGATGAGCGGTTTTACCAATTTTATGAACAAAGTCGCTCAAGCATTGGGTATTGCTTTGGTGATGTTCATAATCGGTCTTGCCGGATTCCAATCGCAAGATCCGACCTTGCCAAAAATCGTCAGCCAGCCTGATTCGGCAATGTTGGCGATAAGAATCATAATGACATTGTCACCGCTGATTTTCATGGGAATAGGCATATATATATCATTAAAATATAGAATCGATGCGGCAAAACAAAAAGAAATCGTAGAAGCAATCAACTCGGATGCCATTGATCGGGAAGAACTGCTTTCGACCCTATAAAAACATGAAAAGACCGAATATATTACTATATGGCATACTGGGTTTCTTTGTTAAAGTTTTTGCGCTAATCAAAGGTCAGAAAATCAAGAAAAATGTGAAAATCAAGGCGCCATGCATTGTGCTTTCAAATCATACTTCATTCCCGGATTTTGCTTATACAACTTCAGCTTTATACCCAAAGAGAATCAATTATCTCGGCGCTGACAAATTCTTTTATGATCCTGTTCTAGGAAAAATATTAAAACTTGCCAGGGCGATCCCGAAATGCCTTTTTCAGACTGATCCGGCTGCGACGCTTAAGGCTTTGCGAGTGTTGAAAAATGGAGGTATCATCGGTATCTTTCCCGAAGGACAGATATCTCCGATAGGTGTCAGCTCGGACACAAATCTTGCTATTGGGAAACTACTGAAAAAAGCGCAAGTCGATGTCTATATGGTTAAACATAAAAATGCGTATCTTGTGAATCCGCCGTGGACAAAGAAGTCTTTCAGAGGCCGGGTAGAAACCGAAGTGGACCTGATTGTATCGGCCAAGGAAATCAAGAACATGTCAGTAGAAGAACTCAACGGACTTGTCGCAAAGAAATTGATGTTCAATACGTATTCATACAACGCTGACAAGAAACAGAGATTCCATCTGAACGATATTACGAATCTTGAAAGCGTCATCTATCGTTGCCCGAGTTGTGGTGGTGAAAAGCTCAAGTCCACGAAGCATTCTCTCATATGTCCGGATTGCGGAAGTGAATTCAATTATGACAATTATGGTCAGTTGAATGGATTACGATTGGACAAATTATATTATGACCAAGAGAAGAACATTCAAGCCAAATTCAATTCCGATCCTAATTACAAAATGACTGCTGATGTGAAACTAGAGAGCTATCGCGGTAAAAGAGTCGAGTGCGTTGGCAAAGGACAACTGGAATTGAATAGAAAAGGATATCACTTCGCAGGAGAAGTGGATGGGAAACCGACCACTCTCATGTTCGATCCAGAACATATTTCGTCTTTGCCTACCGATTTAGGAATCAATATCCAGATCTATAAAAACTATATACTTTATCAATTCGTTTTCGATGACGTGAGATTACCGACACAATTTGTAATCGCGGGAGAATACATACATAGTTTAAGCGTCAAGAGTCTTGTTAACTAGACGCCAATTAATCAGTTGAAGAAAAAAAGCAAGATATCACCATGGTGAATAATCTTGCTTTATTTTTATTGATTTCAAACAGATAAATTGAATTACAAGCATCGTATCCCAAACAATAAAAATAACTATGCAAGAAATACTAGAAAGCCCGGAAATGCGCTTTTTATTTTGTGATATGTATGATAGAATGTAAATAAATACTTTTATGAAATTCACCAATTCTAAATGAGGTAAGTTTTCATAAAAATCTTGTAAATATTAACGCAGTCCATATTGATAGATGATTCGCAGTATTTAGAATAATGATGGGAGATCAAAATGGAAAATTTTGACGATCAAAACAAAGCTAGAATTCGCAAGATATTCTTAGCGAAAATACAAGAAAAAATACTTAATTTTTTTAAGTCGAAAAGATTCGTGTTTTTAGCAATTTTATCGGTTATATTCATATTGTTGATAATTGCGATGTTTATCTATTATTTAAACTTGAATCAGGAAGTATTCGGATATTTGAATAATACATATAATCTTCCTGATCTCTCTTATCAGGGACTTATTATTATCGGAGTCTTAGTTGCGATAAGTCTGATTATGTCCTTTTCACTTGTCATATTATTTGTTTTTGCGGCTATGAAAAAGCAGAATGTAGTTAATAAAATTTTAAAGTTTGATTCAATATTTTATCAGGCAATCAAATATTTATTGTATGCTTTAGTGATAGGATATGCAATATTCTTATTGTTCTCAATGTTTTTCGGATTAAGAATGATCAATGCCACCGCAATGGATTATGTAGGTTTCTATGTGATATTCTATACAGCTTCAATAGCATTATTGACTGTCATTTTCCTTATAATAAATCTAGTAAAGCATATAATTGAATTCGTGAATTCCATTATCTATAATCTTGATGGTTATGATGACGAATTCGTAAAAGGAAACGATTTGATTCTTAGTTTATATTCATTCATCGGCATAAATTTCATATTTGTGATTATTTTGGCTTCCAGGTATCGCACCATCGGAAACAGAATCAAAGATCAAATGTTTTCCATTTTCGATTTTCAATATATTTTCCATAACTTCATGCTTTGGTTGATCATATTATTGGTGTACATTATATTGTTATCTTTTGTAATGCTCAGAAATATAGACAAATATACTTTTTATGTCGAAATTGATGATATTCGTTAAGACAAATCAAGATTTTACATAATTGAGATTACATATATAAGGAGATGAGGTGATGAATACCAAAATAACTTTGCGCTATCAAGTGCTGCATATCGTCACCACTGTTGGTTGGGCGATATTGCTTTTGCTGGGCCTTTTATCAAAAGGTGTAGTATCCGAGTTTGCATTTTGGCTTATATTCATTCCTGTTTCAATATTGTTGGTTCTAGAGGTCATCTATTTTGTCATTCGCGTTACAGAGGGTCATTATTTGCTTATAAACGAGCAGGAAATCGTCTTGAAGAGATTCTTCAAACCAATAGAATCGATATTCATATCGGAACTCAAATCAATAATTGTAATAAATTCAAGATTTGGTTATAAGAGTATCGTTCTATCAGATGGTTCTGGTGATA
>CAYZPL010000062.1:0-5911 GCA_964480415.1 uncultured Candidatus Izemoplasmatales bacterium | reverse complement strand
GAAAAACTGAACGAGAGATTGTTAGACAACGAGTTTCTAGGCAAAGGAACCTTGACAGTGAGCGAAATCTTCTACAGTTCACCTTCAAGATGCGCCGTAGCCGACGGATGTTCGATATCGATAGATAGAAGACTTACGGATGGCGAGACTTATCTTTCAGCTTTGGAAGAGATCAGAGCGTTGCCTTCAGTCAAAAAAGCTGATGCGGTAGTCGAAATGTACGATTACAAACGTCCTTCTTACAAAGGACTTGTTTATCCGACGGAATCATATTTCCCTACATGGGTGATCCCCAAAGACCATGTCATCTGCAAATCGACCGTGGAGGCATATGAAAATCTGTTTAACGAAGAACCTGTCGTCGACAAATGGACTTTCTCGACGAACGGAGTATCAATCATGGGAAGATTCGGCATACCATGCATCGGTTTCGGCCCGGGCAACGAAGAGGAAGCACACGCTCCGAATGAAAAGACATTCAAGAGCCATTTGGTGAAAGCATGTGCGATGTACGCAATGATCCCTTCAATGTATATCAAAAATATCAAATAATAGGAGAAAAGACGATGAAACCATTATTCAAAGGAAAACACTTCATCACTCTGGACGAGTGGGAAAAAGACGAAATCGACACTTTATTGGAGGTTTCGAAAAAGCTCAAAAAAGAATTCTATGCAAATAAAGACACTTCATATCTTAAAAACAAGACCGCATTTCTAATGTTCTTCGAACAATCGACTAGAACCAGAAACTCGATGGAAGCCGGTCTGGCGCAACTTGGTGGACATGCGACTTTCCTCGACACGTCGAAAATGCAGATCTCCCACGGAGAGAGCGCAAAAGATACAGCCGTGATCCTGTCAAGTTACGGACATGGCATCGCCTGCAGAAACTGCTTCTGGGGCGTAGGAAACAAATTCCTGCGCGAAATGGCAGAACACTCTACGGTTCCGATCATGAGTCTCCAGGACGATCTTTATCATCCGATGCAAGGATTAGCGGATCTTATGACCATCCAGGAAATCTGCGGTGAGACGAAGAATCTCAAAGTCTCGATCATCTGGGCATATGCGACCACACATAAGAAACCAATCAGTGTGCCTTTGACACAGATACTGTTATTCCCGAGATACGGAATGGATGTCACGCTTGCATATCCAGAAGGATATGATCTTCCGGATTGGGCGATCGCCAAAGCGAAGAAGCACGCCGAAGAGAATCATGGATCATTCAGAATCACCCATGACATGAAAGAAGCTTACAAAGACGCGGATGTCGTCATCCCTAAGAACTGGGGAAGTTGGGTGACTAACCAATCTACTGAAGTTGTAGACGACTTGCTAGAATCATACAAAGGCTGGAAGTGTACGGAAGAAATGATCGCTTTAGCCAACAAAAACGTCAAATATATGCATGCATTACCAGCGGACCGTGGGAACGAGGTTGAAGACTCCGTAATCGACGGAGAACATTCAATCGTCTATCCAGAAGCCGAAAACAGGCTTCACACCGCGAAAGCCGTCATGGTAATGACTATGGGCGACAAATAATAAAAAGGCATCCTGGATGCCTTTTTGGTTGCGAGGTGAGGTAATTGCGGATATTCATCGCATTGTTGTTCGACGAAACGAACAAAAACATGATATACGAGTATGCGAATAGACTAAAGGAACATTCCAAGTCAGGAAACTATTCGACTTTGAACAATCTCCATCTGACGATGCTATTCATTGGCCAGACGGATTTTAGTGTGGTCGAAGAGATTTATGGAAAGCTGTCGGAAATCAAATCGGAATCATTCGAATATCAGACCGGCAATATCAGTTACTTCGAGAAAAGCAGAAACAGAAAAATACTATACTTGAGTCTGAAGGACACATTCAAAATCAAGCAATTGCATGTGAAGATCGTCGCGAAGATCAACGAGCTCGGTATGGATTTCAATATCAACAAGTTCACTCCGCATATCACACTTGCACGTGAAGTGCTGTTCGAAGACGGGTTTGACAACAAGAATCTAAACGTTCCGGAACTGAAACTGAAGGCCAAGGCAATCAGTATCATGGAGTCTAAAAGAGTCGGAGGCGAACTTGTTTACCAGGAGCTTTACAACATACCTCTTGAGTGACAGATAATCCCTATATAAAAGGAAAAACACATACCATGAAGGTATGTGTTTTCTAATATAATTCTTTGTCTTTCGCGGTATACTCCCTAAATAATGTCAGGCATTCGTCCCTCTCGACTTCTTCAAGATCAAGGATGTTCTTGTCCGAACGGTTGCCCTCGATGAATGTGTAGATGAACTCGTCTCTGAAACCGATACCGTCGGAGTCGTTTTCCGTGGCTCCATAATAAACCTTCTTGATGTTCGCCCAGATGATTGCGCTCAGGCACATCGGACACGGATAAGCCGTAGTATATAAAGTACAACCGCTAAGGTCGTATGTCCCGAGTGTTTTGCATGCCATTCTGATGGCATTCATCTCCGCATGAGCGGTCGGGTCGTGATCTCTTAAAACGGAATTGGAAGTTACTGCCAATACCTCCCCATGTCTGTCGACTATCAAAGCGCCAAAAGGACCGCCGATATTTTCGTTCATGGTTTCCCTGGCTTTTTCGATAGCCTTAACCATTAACTCATGATGGCTAGTTTGTTCCATAATATTCTCCTTCTATTGTTGTAGGTATATTATAAAATGTTTTGGATAATTTGTAAAATGCTATTTATAAATTATGTCTTCATATAATAAAAGAAAGTCAAATATGTTATAATTTTTATAAGAAAATACAAAAAGAGGTTGATTGGATGAAATTTGTAACGTGGAATGTAAATGGGCTTAGAGCCGCTAGAAAAAAAGGCTTTGACGAATTTTTCAAGGATGTTAACGCGGACATATTCGCTGTCCAGGAAACGAAGATGCAGGAAGAACAGAAGGATTTTGATTTTCCCGGATACCATGAGTATTGGAACAGTGCTGACAAAAAAGGTTATTCCGGTACTTTGGTATATACGAAAAAAGAACCTAGGAGTGTCGTGTACGGCACCTTCGGTGTTGGCTACAATGACGAAGGCAGGATCATCACCTTGGAATTTGAGGATTTCTTTTTTGTGGATGTCTATGTTCCAAATTCGCAACCAGAACTGGCCAGACTCGATTACAGGATGGATTTCGAAGACACTTTCCGTGAATACCTCAATTCACTTAAACAAAAGAAATCCGTTGTCCTATGCGGGGATCTCAATGTCGCACATAAGGAAATAGATTTGAAAAATCCGAAATCAAATGAGAGAAATCCTGGATTCACAATCGAAGAGAGGACCAAATTCCAGGCTTTGCTTGATACCGGATTCATAGACAGTTACAGATATCTCAATCCGGACACCGTGAAATACACATGGTGGTCTTACAGATTCAACGCCAGACAGAACAACGCCGGATGGAGAATCGATTATTTCGTACTTTCTGAAGACTTGAAAGAGAAAATACATAACGTTGAACTTAGAAACGATGTTTTGGGCAGTGACCACTGCCCTGTAGAAATAGATCTGGAAATCTAGGGAGATTTTATGAATCGCTCACTTTTCAAGACGATCGCTCTGATTTCGATGACGGTCGACCATATCGCAGCCTTTGTGCTCATGCCATATATCGACGCTCATGCAATAGCTGCAATTTGGATGACAGTCTACTATGTCATGAGGTCTATCGGAAGGCTGGCATTCGTAATGTTCGCTTTCATGATCGCTGAGGGCTTTTACAAAACAAGAGATGTGAAAAAGTACTTTTTACGTCTGTTTTATTACGCGGCGGGAATCGAAATTTTCGTCATAATCTATTATTTCATAAGCGGTGTCAACGAAATCATGGTCGGCAACGTGATTTGGCCGCTCGTCTTCGGTTTAGGCTCCTTGATTCTCTTGTCGCAGAAACAGATTTGGAAGAAACTTCTGGTGATTCCGGTTGTTTTCTTGGCGGGGCTGATCAATATCCAATACAGTTTTTACGGTGTTGTCTTCATCATCATATTCGGGATGTACAGAAACAACATTGTGGCGCAGTTCTTGATGGCTGCGGCATTGAATGCGTTGTATATCCAATTCATATATGTTTTGGCTACCAGAAGCGGTGTCGCAAATGCTTGGCAGATCTACTTGCAGTGGTTCTCGATGGTTGCGTTCGTCTTTATCGTCTTATACAACGGGAAGAAGAGCCCGAGGGAATCGAAATGGTTTTTCTATGTCTATTATCCGGCTCACGTTGTTTTGTTGTTCTTAATTAGCAGTCTGTTAAGTTAGGAGTGTTATCATTATGAGAGTTTTTAGTGTTACAGAAATGCGGGAAGCCGAAGAGTATACTATGAAGACATTGAATATCTCGGTAACGGAACTCATGTTCAAGGCTGGAAAAGCGTTGGCTGAGGATTTTTTATCGAGAGTGAAACCGGAAAAATCGAGTAGGATTCTTATGGTTTCAGGAACCGGAAACAATGGTGGTGACGGGCTTGTCCTAACCAAAGAATTGCTTGATTTTGATTATCAGGTTGAACTAATGATCATCGGCGACATGACGAGGGCGAGTGAAAGTTTCAAACATTATTTAGATGGAATCAATGTCATCCTTAACGTCAGAAACGATGCCGATATTGATAATGTGAAAGAAACTTTTGAAAAAGCGGATTATATCTTAGACGGTATTTTCGGCATCGGACTTAAGCGCGAAGTTTCTGGAGTATATAGATCGATAATCGATATCATCAATGAAACTAATAAACCAGTATATTCACTTGATATACCTTCTGGTATATCGCCAGAAAACGGCATTAAATTGGGAACGTCAATTAAAGCTAAATTTACTGGTGTAGTCGGAAACCTGAAACTCGGGAATTTGCTTAATGATGCTCTGGACCATCATGGCGAAATAGAAATACTGGATATTGGAATCATATCGAATGACAGTCAGAACATCACATATCTCGACTTCCATGATGTCGATATAAATCCACTTGAAAGAACTCACAATTCAAATAAGTACACATATGGTTTGGGTCTTTTCATCGGTGGCAGTAAAACGATGATGGGGGCCATCCAGATGGCGGCTATGTCATCACTCAGATCAGGGCTAGGTATCGCAAGGGTCTTTTACGAAGAATCCGCGACAAATATCACCCAACTCTTTCCGGAGCTGATTTTGCAGTCTTACAACAAATATGAAACCATCAAGAATCATCTGCCAAAAGCGAAAGCGATCGTGTTCGGACCAGGAATGGAGAAGAACTCGCCAGCATCAAACCGTGTTCTCGATCATCTCCTTAAAAAGGATATCCCGCTCTTGATTGACGCTGGAGGATTGGCATATATTAACACACAACAGTCGCTTGAAAGCAACCATTGCGTTTTGACCCCACATGCCGGAGAACTAGCAAGAATGTTTTCAGTCGACACGAAGGAAGTTTTGAACGCTCCGCTTGAATATATTGGCAGATTGACAGAAAAGGGATATGTGGTTCTTTATAAAGGCCCTGCGACAATCATATCGGACCAGAAAAAAACATACATACTCCAAGCAAAGAATCCCGGTTTGGCCAAAGCGGGAACAGGTGACGTGTTATCAGGAATCATCGCTGCTTATCTGATAAGCAACGATCCCATCTCTGCCGCAATCAAAGGCATGGCTTTGCATTCGCTTGCAGCCGAAACGGCAAGAGAGAAAATCGGTGTCTGCAGTATGACTGCTTCTGATGTCATAAAGTCGATCGGCGATGTGCTGAAAGGTTTGAAATGAAACACATCTATGGTCCGATTCCCTCAAGAAGACTTGGCCAGTCACTTGGTATCTCACCGATAATAAGAAAAGCCTGCAACTACTCATGCGTATATTGCATGTTGGGCAAGACCAATCCGATGACC
>CAYZPL010000061.1:4652-5949 GCA_964480415.1 uncultured Candidatus Izemoplasmatales bacterium | reverse complement strand
CTCAGCTGACAACTCTTTGATGACTCCGATCGATTGAGCTGCAAATGCTTCGTTAAGTTCAATCAATTCCATATCAGAAAGTTTCATATCAGCACGATTTAATGTGTTTCTGATTGCTGGTACAGGTCCAAGTCCCATGAAATTGGGATCTACTCCGCCTTGTCCGACTTCTACGATTTCCGCCAATATAGGTAGATTGTATTTTTTGACCATTTCTTCGCTTGCCACGACGACGAACGAACAGCCGTCGTTGATACCTGACGAGTTCCCGGCCGTGACCGAACCGTCTTTTTTGAAAGCGGGTCTTAATTTTGCCAATTTCTCCAAACTTGTTGTTCGATTCGGATATTCGTCTTTGTCAAACACGATCGTTCCCTTTCGTGTTTGGATTTCAATAGGTACTATCTCGTCATCGAATCTGCCCGAATCGACTGATGCGATGGCTTTTTCTTGAGAGGCAATGGAGAATTCATCCTGTTCTTCACGGCTTATGTTGTGTTTCTCCACGATATTCTCCGCAGTGATACCCATATGCATATTGCTGAAAGCATCTGTCAATGCATCATAGATCATATGGTCTCTTGTCTCGAAATTGCCGAATTTGTTTCCAGATCTTGCTTTATAGGGAATCATATATGGTGTTTGTGACATCGCCTCTATACCACCAGCTACAACAATGTCATCAAATCCTGATTGTATACCGTTATATGCGTTCATTATGGCCTTCATTCCGCTTCCACAAACCATGTTCAAGGAATATGCAGGTACTGTTTCGGGGATTCCTGATTTGATGGAAATCTGTCTAGCTATTCCCTGGCCAAGATCGGCCGGTAAAACATTACCTACAATCACTTCACTTATTTTCTCTTTTGGCAACTCAAGTTCTTCAAGTAATTTTTTTAATACTTGTGCGCCGAATTCGGACGGATGAATGTCGCTTAACGCTCCTAAAAAAGAGCCAATGGGACTTCTTTTAGCTCCGACTATAAAAACCTTCTTACTCATTATTTTCCTCCAAGCTTAATGATAAAAATTTATATGAATATATATTCATATTTTTACTCAATTTTACCTAATAAATATTTTATTGTCAAGCGCTTTCAATAAAAATTAAAAAAGTTTTTCCAGGGCGTTTTTTCCCTATATATAGGCTGTATTGGGTTTTAACCTCTATTTTGTGCGCTTTTATATTGTATAATCGGGAAAGCGCTATCAACATCTTTAAATATGAAATGTTATTCATATTATCTTTTTTGACATACCATCTTGATATTTTTGAGCTTTTACTATAAAATAA
>CAYZPL010000061.1:0-4642 GCA_964480415.1 uncultured Candidatus Izemoplasmatales bacterium | reverse complement strand
TTCGGGAAAGCGCTATCAAGGTTTTTAAATATGAAACTTTATTCACACAATTTTTTTCATTTATCATCTTGATATTTTTGAGCTTTTACTATAAAATAAATCTCAGGTGATTATATGGAAGAACTAAATGTAAGGTTGCCAAAAACAAAAGTTGGCGAAAAATCCTTCAAAAAAATAATCAAAGCAGGCAAATTTCTATTCTCTAAGGGAGGGTATCATTATACTTCAGTAAATGATATAATCGCAAAGGCGAAAGTTGCTGCCGGTACTTTCTATATCTATTTCGACAGCAAGCTTAGCCTATACAAATACCTTCTTTTTGAATACAGGGATCATATCAGGGACAACGCTTCTGCTGCAATCAAAGGATTAACCTCAAGAAAAGAGATAGAGAGAGCCGGTCTCAAAGCGTTCATTGATTATGTAAAAAAAGAGCCATTGGCCTACAAGATTATCTGGGAATCTCTTTTCGTAGATTTCGAAATATTCAAAGAATACTACACTTCGTTTGCCAAGGCATATATATATCATCTTAAAAAACATGTAATCAGCGAGGAGATTAGACCTGATGTGGATTTGGAGACTATTGCTTATGTTCTGATGGGCATATCCAATTTCGTCGGCTTGCAAATTCTTTTTAAAGAAGAAGCTGATCAGGTTGATATTGAATTTGTCGTCAATGAATCAATCAAAATTCTAGAAACCGGAATATTCACGAAGTGATTCCGTCAAATTCAAATTATAATATAACAAAAGCAGAATCTAAATCGATTCTGCTTTTGTTTTATATTCTGATTTATATAAAAATTCAAGGGAAAATCACAATTATTTATTTGTTAGGTGACTAAAAGATGACATGTTCCAAGGAGAATTTTTTAGCATTCGTTCCGCTTCTTCCATAGTGATTGGTGCCGAGAAAAAATATCCTTGCATGAAACGAAGGTCATATTCCAGCATTTTTCTAATCATTTCCTCTTCCTCAATACCTTCAACGATAATGATTTTTTGTAGGTTCTTGGCCGCTTCTATAGCTCTGAAAATTTTATCGCTTTCTTCTGCCCCGTCATAAATCATCTGCATATTGCTTCTGTTGATCTTGAAAATCCCAGCTTCAAGCAATTGCATATCATTGATAATTTCATAATTCGAACCCATATCATCTACAGCAATCCTGAATCCGAACTTCCTGAACTCATTAAAATTATGTATGGCAACCGGATTTGTTACTATAGAATAATAATCGATGATTTCCAGACAGAATAATTCCGCAGGCATCTCATGTTTCTTTGTTATATTGAAAAATTGATGAGCCAAACCCTCAATACATAGTTGTTTTGGGCTTAAATTCGTTGATATGAATAAATCTCTGAATTTGATTTTTTCCCGCCAAACTTTATACTGCTTGACAATTTTTTCAAATCCCCATGTTCCAAACCATGTTATATCACCGGAAAGATCCATTACATTTAAGAATTTACCCGGCGGTAAAATACCCATTGTCGGGTGATTCCATCTAAGCAGCGATTCGAACCCGATAATCGACCCTGTTCTGATATCGACGATTGGTTGATAATAAAGCAAAAATTCGTCATTTTGGATTGAACTTTTAATTTCTTTATAATAATTGATATTGAATTGTTCTTTTTCGATTAATTCTTCCGAATAAAGATGTGCTCTGTTCTTTCCCTCTTTCTTAGCGACATATAATGCTACTCCGGCATTCTTATAAAGAGCTTCCGCATTGCTTCCGTCATATGGGAAAATAGTAACACCGGTTGACCCTGTCAGTTCTTCTTCAACAGTTTTAAGGGGTTCTCGGAGCAATTCTAGTATCTCGTCACCAATTGAATTAATAATATCATTATTTACTTCTCCGATATAATAATATATAAATTCATCATCCTTATGGTGTCCGACAACATCGCCTTTTTTTGAATGTTTTTTTAATCTCTTTTCGATTTCCGATATTACTTTGTCAATTTGTTTCTGGTCGTATTTTTCTATGACATTATGAAAATCATCAATATTGATGGCATAGAAGACTGCCATGTCACCTTCTTTTGCATTCTTGATTCTTTTATCAATTGTTTGGAGCAAGGTGTCAGCCTCATCTGAATTAGAATCTTTATCCCCTTTTTCCGCTTTTTCCTTTACCTTACCCAGCATAGCGTCTTTTTCCTTTTTCCACTCCGAAAGCTCTCTCGACACATTTCTGTACAGAAAGAAAAGAACAACCAGTGTGAAAATCACGATTACAATCGCAACAACTATTTCGTATGGTTGAGTACCTGATCCAATTGTACTTAAAAAATTTGGTATAACCATGACTCACACTCCTTCGTTCTTATTCGCAAGAACATCGTTTCTTTTACTTTTTGGAGCTTTGTAATATTCATCGATGAATGTTAATAGGTTTTCATAATTGATAGGTTTTGAAAATATGAATCCTTGGAAAACATCTGTAGAAATCTGCTTCAGGTATTCATATTGTTTCTTTGTCTCAACGCCTTCGGCTATGACTTTCATGCCCAGGTTATGGACTAGACTTACCAACGTTCCAATAATTCTATGTTCTTTTTCTTCGCCAAAGATACTATCGACGAAAGATTTGTCAATTTTAAGATTATCAAATTCAATTTGTCTAAGATTGGTAAGCGAAGCGTATCCGGTTCCAAAATCATCCAATGATACTTTTATACCAAGTTCGTGCAATTCATCGATTTTATCGTCAAGTACAACCGATGATTTGATGAAAACGCCCTCGGTGATTTCCAAAGCAAGGAAATTAACGTTAATATCAGTCTCTTTGATAATCGATTTTACTGTCTTGACGAAATCTTTTTGAGCTAACTGAATCGGCGATACATTTACACTCATTACAAAATCCTTGTGGAAATATTTGCTTAATTTTACTTGCGCTTTACAAGCTTCACGCAAAATCCAAGTTCCTATTGGAATGATCAGATAACTCTCTTCGGCGTTGGAGATGAAAACTTGTGGGCTGATTTCTCCCAAAGTTGGGGAATTCCACCTCGCAAGAGCTTCAAAGCCATATATGTTGTTATCCTTGCCAATAAGAGGTTGGTATTTCAAATACATCTGTTCTTTACTAATTGCTTGTGAAAGTTGTTCTGAAACCTGAACTTGATAATTGAGTTCTTGTTCGATTTTTTCGTTATAAAAATTTATTAACTTATCACCTGAATCATTGATTTTAAATAACGCCATTTCACATTTTTTTGTAAGTTCTTCTGTGTTTGTTCCGTCTGAAGGATAAATCGAAATGCCTACATTGAGTTTAACTTCGATTTTTATGTTGTCCACAACCAAAGGCTCATGGAATCTGATGATCAATCTATTAAGTTCATATTCTACAGAATCGAGTGAAGCGAAGTTTTGAATGATGTAGACGAATTCACTACCGCTATATGAAAAAAGCATTTTCTTGTCTTTTACTATCTTCTTGATTTCTTCAGCGATAGAACGTATGAAACTGTCACCAATCATATAACCTTTTGTCATATCTATATCCTTGAGATTATCAACTTTGATCAAGCATACAGCTATCCTCTTGGTCTCCTTGAAGATTGTGGAATCCAGTTCTTGTCTTGTCGCACTTCTGTTTTTTAATCCTGTTAACCCATCATAAGCATAATTCTCATAAACCAGTTTCATCTGATTCTTGATTTCGTCAGACATGATGCCTACAGCTTCACCTATTAGTTTGATTTCACTAGCTTGAGGTATATCTATCTTTACGTCGTAGTTACCGTTCTTGATTTCTTGGATAGCTTTGATTATCGTATTGAGCGGTGCTAATTGTTTCTTAACTCTGGTCCCCAAAATCAATGAGATGAATCCTGCCGAAATGATAATCGCTAAAATAATTATACCAAATAAAGATTCAGTTGTAATCAATTGGGAATTATCTGTTAAAACCACTACTTGCCAATTGACATTATCGAGATTGTTATATGTGACTATGTATGGGTGCCCGAATACAGTCTCGAACACCGGGGTATTCGGATTATAATCGCTAACAAGCAGTTGCATTCCCCCTGAATTATAACCGTTGGAAGCATCTATGCTTGGATAGTCATATGCGTTAACCATAAAATAACTGTTTGAGGTCGGCATGGTGAAATAAATAAGTTTAGGGTCCGTGTTGAAATCGGTGAATATCGCAATATTATTATCTACTTGTTTGAAATTCGCATTGATTCCGTCAAGAAAACTAGCTATGGAATCGACATGGATGTCAATACCTAGATAACCTATCAATTGCTGATTGTCATAAACTTTCTCAGCGTAGGTAACTGTGTAAGCCCCTGTCAAAGAGTCTTTATATGGAGTAGACAAAATGGCGTTGTTGTTGCCAAGTTCAGTATACCAAGTTCTTGAGCTTAACGCCCAATCCGAACTGGATAAATCACCTTTTTGACTTACTGCACATCCATCAGTTCCAGTTGAACAGTTTTCCTGTGTGGCTATAAAAACCAGATTATAGATCTCATTAGTTTGATAATCCATCACGGATTGTGTTTTCATGAGAAAACGTTGATATAAAGAGTAGTTAGGATCATTCACATCGGTAATGACTGGGGAATTTCCTTCATTTACATAATTTATGTAGTTGATAACA
>CAYZPL010000060.1:3607-5982 GCA_964480415.1 uncultured Candidatus Izemoplasmatales bacterium | reverse complement strand
TACCCAAATTACCATATGCATACGATGCATTGGAACCATATATAGATGCAAAAACAATGGAAATCCATCATACAAAGCATCACCAGGGCTATATCAACAAATATGTAAAAGCTTTGGAAGGAAATGAAGCATTACTCGCAAAAGATGTGGAGGAAGTATTAAGAAATATCGACCAAGTACCGGAAAACGTTAGACAAGCGGTCATCAACAACGGTGGCGGATATTTCAACCACAGGTTGTTTTGGACCATCCTTACTCCAAAGAAGACTGAACCCAGCAAGGAGCTCTTTAGAGCTCTGGAAAGGACATTTGGCGCCTTTGACAACTTCAAATCTACTTTCGGCAACGCAGCCGCAACCAGATTCGGCAGCGGTTGGGCATGGCTTGTAGTCGATGCTTCTGGTAAATTGGTTGTGACTTCTACTCCAAATCAAGATGCTCCATTTGCGGCAGGCACGCCGATTCTCGGACTGGATGTATGGGAACATGCATATTATCTGAATTATCAGAATAGACGCCCGGAATACATTGAGAATTTCTGGAATGTCGTCAATTGGGACCAAGTATCCAAGAATTATGAAGCTGCGATGTGAATAACAATTTAGTTACAGCCATTAATATAATGATGACCTGATTTCATAATTTGAAACCTGGTCATTTTTTTAGAATGGATCATCAGAAAGCGATATACCTTATATTTTGCAAGATCTTATTTGTTTGATGCAAATGGTGATATAATGAAATTGCCGATGGAGGTGCATGATATGAAGAAATGTCTGATAGTTGTAGACTACCAAAAAGATTTTATCGACGGAGCTTTAGGTTTCCCCAAAGCTCTGGAAATCAGAAATGTAATCCAAACAAAGATACGTAAATATCATGAAAGCGGAGATGATGTCATTTTCACTTTGGATACGCATCATGAGGATTATCTTGCGACTGAGGAAGGCAAGAATCTTCCCGTTATTCATTGTGTTAAAGGTACGCAAGGTCATAAGCTTGATGCCGACATCATGAAATTGACGAACGACTCCGACCTTTTCTTTGAAAAACCAACTTTCCCTTCTTTGAAACTCGGCAATCATCTTCATGGAAAGGATTATGATGAGATCGAACTATGCGGTCTTGTCTCCAATATCTGTGTGATAAGCAATGCGGTCATCGCCAAGAGTGCCTTGCCGAACGCTCACATAATCGTCGACGCCTCGGCAACCGCTTCTTACGACGAGAAGCTGAATACCGAAACACTTGATGTTTTGGAGGGTCTTCATGTAGAGGTGATAAACAGATGAATGATAACAATCATACCATGTTGATTGACTTCTATGAACTCACCATGGCCAACGCATATTTCTTGAATGGCATGCAAGACGAAATAGCCTATTTCGACCTTTTCTTCAGAAATATACCGGATAAAGGTGGTTACGCCGTATTCATGGGATTGGAAACGATTATCGATTATATCGAAAATCTACAATTCACGAAAGATGATATCGCCTTCTTAAAAAGCAAGGGCGTATTTTCCGATGCTTTCCTGGATTATCTGAAAACATTCAGCTTCACAGGAGACATCTTCTCCTTTGAAGAAGGCAGAGTCATCTTCCCCAACGAACCTGTAATTACCGTAAGAGCCAATATCATCGAAGCACAGATAATCGAGACTTTCCTCTTGCAAGCAGTCAATCATCAGAGCCTGATAGCCACCAAAGCCACGCGGATGAAATATGCAGCGCAAGGCAAGGTGATCCTGGAAATGGGAGCCAGACGCGCCCATGGCGCAACCAATGCCAATCTGGGAGCTAGAGCCGCATATCTGGGCGGGATAGATGGTACGAGCAATGTCCAGGCGGATCAACTATACGGCGTTCCGTCAGGCGGAACCATGGCTCATTCTTTCATTCATATGTTTCCAGGTGAATATGAGGCATTCCATAATTACGCTGAGCTCTACCCCAACAATTCCACATTTCTTGTTGACACATATGATACGCTTAAAAGCGGCGTACCAAACGCAATCAAGGTCATCAAGGAAGTTCTTTTGCCAAAGAACGTAAAAAATTACGCCATCAGGATCGATAGTGGCGATTTGACATATCTTGCAAAACAAGCCAGAAAGATGCTTGACGAAGCGGGTCTCGAGAATTGCCGGATCGTCGTCTCCAATTCTTTGGACGAATGGTTGATAGAAGCTTTGCTTAAGCAAGGGGCTCCGATCGATCTCTTCGGTATCGGCGAAAGACTGATTACCGCCAAAAGTGACCCGGTTTTCGGCGGTGTCTACAAACTTGTGGGCATCGAGAAAAACGGTACTGTCATTCCAAAGATCAAGATCAGCAACAACGAAGAGAAAATCACGACTCCCGGCTACAAGAAAG
>CAYZPL010000060.1:0-3507 GCA_964480415.1 uncultured Candidatus Izemoplasmatales bacterium | reverse complement strand
AAGATCAAGATCAGCAACAACGAAGAGAAAATCACGACTCCCGGCTACAAGAAAGTTTATCGAATCTACGACCTGAAAAATCATGCCGAAGCGGATTTAATAACCTTGCACGATGAAACCGTCGATATCAACAGACCTTTGACCATTTTCGATCCTCATGCCTCATGGAAAAAGAAGACCTTTGACAAATACGTTCTCAAGGAAATGCAGGTACCTGTCTTCAAGGAGGGAAAGCTTATCTACAAGCAGCCTAATCTTGAGGAAATCCGTAAACGCGTCGCTTACGAACTAGGCACTCTCTGGGAAGAAGCCAGACGTTTTGAAAACCCGCATGAACACTATGTGGATCTCTCGTTCAAACTTTGGAAGCTTAAACAAGAACTCATCAATGACAAATAGAAATTTATGCAAATAAAAAGAGGAAATTCCTCTTTTTTTTATGCTCTATTCCTTTTTCTTGGCTCTTGGATGCGTCTTCATGTATTCCTCTTTAAGTTTTTCTTTCGACACTTTGGTATATATCTGTGTAGTGGAGAGGCTGACATGGCCCAAAAGCTCCTGGACAAGTCTGATATCCACACCATGATCAAGCAGATGTGTGGCGAAAGAATGTCTGAACCCATGTGGCGACACACTCAGGAAAGATGATTGTTTCTTGAGTTCGGTTTCCAAGATGTACCTGACTCCTCTTGTAGATAATTTCTTACCGTTGAAATTTACGAACACATAATCGTTCGTATCATTTCCTCTCGCAACCAGTTCCGGCCTGGCTTGGAACATGTATTGCTTCAATTCCTCGATCGCAAGTTCATGAACGGGAACGATCCTGTCTTTTGAGCCTTTACCGTGAACCAGTATGGTCATCTCATAGAAATCGATATCCTGCATCCTGATACCTACAAGTTCTGATACACGCAAACCGCATCCATATAGGATTTCAAAAATGGCTTTGTCCCTTTTACCTATGGCTTTGGTAGTGTCTATTCTATTGAGAAAACTTATCATTTCGTCTTCATAAACGAACTTGGGAAGACTGCGCGTTACTTTCGGCAAAACCGCATTTACGAACGGATTTTCTTTCACAACTTCTTCTTCAAGCAGATAATTGAACAAGGTCTTCACACTGCTTATCTTGCGTCGGATTGTTTTCGGACTATAGATGTTGTGAAGATGGGCGATATAGAATTTGGCGATCCTACTTGTCAGATGTTCCAATTCTCCCAGATCCTCGTTTTTAAGAAAAGAAATCAGGACTTTGATATCATTCATGTACGAAACAACAGTACTCATAGAATACTGTTTTTGGTTTACAAGATAGTTTTCATACATGTTTATGATATCCTGATTACTCAAGCACGCCACCTTCTATCATTTTATCTATGGCTTCAAGACTTCTTTTCGCATATAGTTCCTTGCGTTGCTTCTTGTGATGACTTATTTCCAGATCGGGAAAAATTCCGAAATTGGTATTCATCGGTTGGAAGTCTGCTTCGCTTGCATTCGCCAAGTAATATGCTTGCGAACCAAGTGCTGTATATTGAGAAAATTCAAATAGTTTCTTGCCTTTGATTTGGTTCGCCATATTGATTCCCGCAACAAGCCCGGAACCGATCGATTCCACATAACCTTCCACGCCGCTAAGTTGTCCTGCAAAAAATATTTTATCATTTTTTTTGGACTGATAGTATTGGTTGATCGATTTTGGCGCGTTTATGAATGAATTTCTATGCATAATGCCATATCTCAGTATATTCGCTTTTTCGAGACCAGGTATCATTCTGATCAGTCTTTTCTGTTCTCCGAATGTTAGATGGGTCTGGAAACCGACGATATTGAACATGCTCTTTCGCAGATTGTCCTGACGAAGCTGGACGACAGCGTAAGGTCTTCTTTCGCCTTCTTTGCCCAACCCGACAGGTTTCATCGGTCCGTAAAGCAAGGTCTGGTATCCTCTTTTTGCCAAATCCTCAAAAGGCATACAGCCTTCGAAAACCTTATATTCGAAATCCCTGACAGTTGTAGTATCAGCGTTAATCAGTTCATTGTACCATACATCATACTCTTCTTTCGTCATCGGGCAGTTGATATAGTCGGCGCTTCCTTTGTCATAACGGCTCTTGAAATATGCTTTCGTCATATCGATGGAATCGAATTCCACTATCGGCGCGATGGCGTCGAAGAAATGCATCGTGTCTTCACCGAGGAAGGCTTTGATCTGATTCATCAGATCGTCGCTTGTCAATGGACCGGACGCGATGATCGTATATCCTTCTGGAATCTCCTTGACTTCCTCATCGATTATTTCTATCAAAGGATTGTTTCTTAGAAATTCCGTTATCTTTCTTGAAAACATATCCCTGTCGACCGCCAAGGCGCTGCCCGCAGGAACCTTGCATTCGTCGGCGATTCTGATCAAGAGTGAATCCAGCAATCGAAGTTCTTCTTTCATCAGGCCTGCGGCGTTATGTATGTCATTGGAACGAAGCGAATTCGAACAAACAAGTTCAGCGAAATCATCTTTCGTCTGAGCCGGCGTTTTCTTTATTTTCTTCATTTCGAACAATCTGACTTTAATTCCTCTCTTAGTCAGTTGATAACTGGCTTCCGAGCCCGCCAGGCCGGCTCCGACCACATTTACGATCAATTCTTCCAAACTAACACTCCTCTTTTACATAATTATAACATAACTCTATTTGCACACTAAAAGAAAAAGCGGTCACCCGCTTTATTTTTTCGCTATTTTAAGTATCACAGGATACTTCTGAATTTTCATTTCTCCATCTTGGACATTGATTATGCGTCCGTTAAGATAATTTCGGTATCTTCCGTCTTCCAAATCGATTCTGATTTTGCCTTCCGTCTGTCCGACATTGAAAATTCCGATTAATTTAGTATTGTCGTTTTCAAAAGTATTGTAACCGACACCGTCTACTTCAGGAAAGTGAACTTCATAAATTCCCTCCGCAAATATTCTCCGTTTCTTGATTTTGGTCAGTTTCTTGATGAATTCACTGATATCTTCGTTTTTCTCGTAAACGTCCTTATCGAACAAACTCGGTCTTTTACTGCTGGTATACTCCTCACCGGCATAAAGCATGTGCGCACCTTTTTGAAAGAATCCGAAAGCGATCCAATTCTTGATTTTATCGATATCACCAGAAACGTTTTCCGCTATTCTCGGCATGTCATGGTTTTCAAGATTATGCATTTTCACATAATTCTTCGGATAGATTTCTTCCTGTCTTTGTAAAGCTTCCAGATAATCTTTAAACGGCCTTTCACCTCTTAAGTAAGCCGTGAAATATGGTTCAAGATCATATTCGTAAGCCATATCGAAAACTTGATATATCTCCGCTTCAGAAGCACATTCGAATCCATTGTCACGTAAATATTTCACAAAATGGCCATGAACCGATTCCGAAAGCCAGATCACATTCTTCTTGACTCTGTTTACTTCGATTCTCGCTTTTCTCCAAAAATCGAGCGGCACTAGATCGGAAGAGCGTC
>CAYZPL010000059.1:0-6145 GCA_964480415.1 uncultured Candidatus Izemoplasmatales bacterium | reverse complement strand
TTGAATGCGATAGGCAACGATGCATGATTCCGGTTTTGAACCAATAGATCGGTCCCGCCGGCTAAAATCTTGAATTCGTCCTGGGAAAGAAATTCCAGGGCTTCCTTGAGTGTAGTGGCTATTTCGCTTCTCACCATAGTCCATCACCATCTTTGCTGGCGCGTTTCACGGCTTTGACGATCATGTTGTAGCCGGTGCAACGACAGAGATTTCCGGAAAGTCCGATTTTGATTTCATCATCGTTAGGATGAGGGTTCTGATTCAACAGGCTCTCCGTGGCTATCACCATTCCCGGTGTGCAGAAACCGCATTGTACGGCGCCTTCTTCCGCAAACGACTCTTTGATGACTTCAAATCTCTTAGTGGTCGAAAAGCCCTCGATCGTCGTGATTTCCTTGCCGACGACATTGGCAAGAGGAACCGAACAGGAATTGACGATCTTCTTGTTCATGAGTACGGCGCAGGCGCCGCATTCACCTTCTCCGCAGCCTTCTTTCGGACCGGTAAGATTGAAATCGTTACGCAATACGTCCAAAAGTCTTCTGGAAGGATTTGTATCCATATGTACCAATTCACCGTTTAGGATGAAACTAATTTTTGCCATTTTTGATCAACTCCATTATGTATTCCGGTGTGACCGGAATCTTGAATACTTTTCTGCTGATCGCCTGCTCGATCGCTTTGGCGACCGCCGGCGCTCCTCCGACCAAAGTCAGTTCGCCGACACCTTTCGCCCCATATGGTCCATATGCATAAGGATTATCAACGAAATAGGTATCCATTTCCCCCATGTCCCCTGCGGTAGGAATCATGTAATCGGTCATGTTTTTCTGTTTGATTCTGCCTTTGTCATGCTCCATGACTTCCAGGTATCCGTATGCGACGCCTTGAGCGAGTCCGCCATCTGCCTGACCGCGCACGACTCTTTCATCGATCGCTTTGCCACAATCATAGACGGACCATGTGTGTACGATTCTGGTCTGGTAGGTCAGTTTGTCAACCTCGACTTCAACGACATTGACACCCCAGGAATATGCCGGATAGGCGTCTCCCAGGAATTTTTCCTCATCATAGTTGATGTAGTCTGGTTGGATATAATGTTTGATTACGATGAAGTCTTCTTCAGCGTAACGTTCTTTCACTTCTTTTGCGGCTCTTGCGCAGAGTCCGCCGACGATCATCATCGTTCTTGATGCGACTGTCGGTCCCGAATCTGGTACGAAGTCGGTATCAGGATAATTGAACGTGACTTTTTCGATCGGTAAATCTATGATGTTTGCGACGAGTTTTCTAAGTGTGGTCTTGATGCCTTGTCCCATGTCGACAGCGGCCACCAATATGTGTACCACTCCTTCTTTGTCTTTATGCAGTTTGACCTTGGCCTTGATGATGTTCTTTTCCCCGGAACCGGTAAATCCGCATCCATGGAAAAAGAAACTCATGCCGATGCCTTTATTGACAGATTCGTCTTTATATTCTTCACGTTTTCTTTTGTAATCGGAAACATCCATTGCCTGTTCTATCAGCTGCGGCATCAGAATCGGGTCTCTGAATGTCCCTCTTGTCGAAGTCAAATCTCCTTGTTTCGCAAGATATTTCATACGGAACTTAAGCGGATCCTTTCCAAGATCCAATGCTATATGTTCGATGAACTGCTCGATGGCGAACAGCATCTGCGGTGCGCCGAAGCCTCTAAAAGCTCCATTCGGAACCGTGTTTGTGAGATAGACGTCACCGGATATATCGAGATTGTCGATAGTGTACGCTCCGGAACTGATGATCATACCTCTTGACAAAACCACAGCGGAAAGGCCGATGGTGGCTCCGCCGTCGATTCCGAGATGGGCTCTAAGTCCAAGTATCTCGTCGTCTTCGGATATCGCCGCTTCGAAATGGGTCTTCGAAGGATGACGTTTTGTCGTGACCAGCATGTCTTCTTCGCGTTCGTAAATAATCTGGATCGGTTTCCTTATCTTTTTGACCGCTACGGCAAGTTGGCAGGCGATAAGCGACGGGAACTCTTCTTTTCCGCCGAAGGCTCCGCCGACGGGTGATTGGATGATTCTGACATTTATGCCTTCTTCGTCAAGTGCCTGGATAACGGCGTTCTTGATATAATACGGGCATTGCATCGAACCTCTTATCACCACTTTTTTGTCTGCTTCCGGATAACCGATAAGACCTTGCGGTTCTATATACGCCTGTTCCTGATATCCTGTTGAATAATCATGCGTGATTATCCTTTTCGCATCTTTAAAGACTAAACCGCCCAAACCTTTTTCGAAATGATAGTGCGCGGCAGATTTCACCCAGTCGAATACCGGGACTTCTTCAATGTACTCTATTTCTATCTTGTCGAGCAGATCCGCAACTACTTGTTTGTCGGGACCGACCACAAGCATAAGCGGTTCATGGAGATATGATATCTTTCCTTCTGTGAAAACAGGTATGTCGTCAAAAATCTCCTTGACCACGTTTTTTCCTTGAACATCCTTTGCGGAAACGATATGGTATCCTTCAGGAAACTCCGGATACTTGATATTTTTTATCGTTCCTTTGGCGATCGAGGATCTTTTCGTCAATGCGTATTGCATTCCTTCTATTTTTATATCCGCGACGTATTCGGCACGGCCGGATATTTTTTCTTCGTTGTCGACTTTTCTGATTGATTTCGATATATCAGACATGTCTGCACCTCCTTATTTACTATAAAATGTTCGTTTGTCTACATCAACAGATATGAATAATCATTGTTGACTGATTCTATGATTGTCGCAATTTCTTCGGAGACGGTTTTATCTCCGATTGCATAATTGAATATTTCGCCTGATTCATCGCGGATTTTGAACTTTTCCTTGCCCAACGGCAGGAAGCCCACGTTGGTGGAATCGATGAAATCGTGTTCGGTCCAGAACAACGTGATCTTATCCTTATATGGTTTGCCGGCATGAGGACAGAACGTCGCACAGTTGCCACATTCGTTGCACATGCCGTCCACATGCAGGATCTGTTGTTTCTGGTCGAATAATCCCGAAGAAACATTGATGCTTATATTAGCCCTGTTCGGACAGACGTCTACGCAGATGTCGCATACTTGATCGCACGCAAAGCAACGCGATCCGTCGAATCTCGCTTCCAGTCTTTCCTGTAAAGTGCCTTTTTTTTCATATAATGCAGACTGGTCCTGAATCAAATCAAGTTTGACAAAATCATTGCTAAGTCCGAGTTTGTTTAGAATATCGACACAGATCAGCTTGGCGTCCGCGATGGCTTTGACGATCGTTTTGGCTCCCGCCTTGCCGTCACCGGCCACATATACATTTTCCAACGAGGTTTCGTTCTTGTCGTTTATGATCGGATAACCACGCTCGTTAAGAGCGATGTTGTTTCTTTCGTAACCGGATTTATCCACTTTGGTTCCGATCGCATTGATGATCGAATCGCAATCCATCGTGAAAGTCTCACCTGTCGGTACCGCTTTATTATTGACTAGTTCATTCTTTATACATGTCAAGGTTTTTCCGTCAAAAGCGATAGGCGAAGTCAGAAATCTGAATTCCACACCGTCTTTGGTGGCCAAATTGATTTCTTCATAGGTTGCCGGCATGACTCTTCTTATACGGCGGTAAAGCATTGTGACTTTTTCAACTCCTGCGGTATGCATCGCGGTTCTGGCGCAGTCCATTGATACATCGCCGCCACCGATTACCACGACATGCTTACCGAGCTTAAGTGAGAGATTGCTTGCTTTGGATTTCTCCAGAAAGTCCAAAGCTTCATGAGCCAACTCTTTGCCTGTCTCAAGTGGATTGAATCCCTTCAGCCAGGATCCGATCGCTATTACCACGTAATCATATTCCTGTTTCAGCTGATTGACATTGAAATCGGACGCCATGTCGAAATTGAAATTGACTCCTGCGGCTACTGCCAAGTTATAGTCCTTTTCAATCATCTCGGACGGGATCCTGAATTCAGGAATAATGTAACTTATAATACCCATCGGTTTGTCGCGTTTTTCAAAAACGTCGACAGCTACACCGTTGCGTCTTAAAAACAGCGCTGTTGAAATCCCGGCAACACCGGCTCCGATGACCGCGACTTTTTTCGCGGTTCTGAGTTCTTTGACTTCGGTTTTTTCAATGAATTCGTCTTCGGCAGCTAGAACCGCAACCTTCTTGATATCCCTAATCGACAGACTCTCGTCGTAATCAACTCTTGTACAGACGCTTTGGCACTTGTGGTCACAAATGGTGCTGGTGATAGCTGGTGCCGCATTGTCGATTGCGATCACGTCAAAAGCATCTTTGTATTTCCCTTCGGAAACCAGCTTCAGATATTCCGGAATCTGTTGCTCAATCGGACATCCGACGTCGTTCGCATTGCATGGTGATTTGAAACAGTCGAACAAAGATAAAGGAGTTCCCGATTTTCTTGAACCGGTTTCGCGGATATCTTTCTGGTTGTATTTCAAACTATGGAAATTTTCAATTATAGTATTTAGTTTAGCGACGTTTAGTTCTGCTGAAACGTCGTTAAGCAAAGGCTCGCAGATTTCGGCGATTTGTTTCAGCCTTTCATATCCGCCCGGTTTAAGGATTGTGGTTGCGACGGTGATCGGACGGATTCCCGTTTCGAAAATGGTCCTGATGTTTAGAGCATCGGCTCCTCCTGAATATGAAAGCGGCATCTTGCCATTGAAGGCTTCCGCCAATCTTTTTGCCAGGCTGATGCTTAGCGGGAATAAAGCGCGGCCAGACATATACATCTCTTCGCCAGGAAGTTCCGAATTCTTGATCTCAACAGGAAAAGTGTTTGTCAGTTTCAAACCGAAGATCAAGCCATTATCGTTTGCCAGCTTTTTCAGATGTGTGAACATCGGGATGGCGTCTTTCCATTGCAAATCGTCGTTGAAATGATGTTCATCGAATGACAGATAGTCAAACCCGAATTGATCGAGAGTACTTCTGGCATAATCATAACCGAGCAGGGTCGGATTGCATTTCACATAGGTATGCATCCCTTTTACCATTACCAGATGCTCAACGATCGAATTGATTTCCTCGGGAGGGCATCCATGCATCGTTGATACAGTGATGCTTGGTGAAACGTACGGTTCGATATTTTCGATATCTTCTATTGTGACGTTGTCAAAAATATCGATATTGTCATGTAAATATCGCTTGCATTCATTCCAGATTTTTGTATTCGACGCATCCTTCATATCGTTGATGAAAGCATCTATTTTCTTCGATTTGATACCTTCCAACGTGTATCCAACCGAGATGTTGAAGATAAAATCCCTTATGTCTGAAATATCAAGTTCCTTTGCCAAAACGTGGATTGCAAACCAAGCCTTGACATATTCATCGCGCGCTTCCGTGACTTTCAGTTCTGTCGACCATTCGACATTGTAACCTTCGTCTTCCACGTTGATGCATGGGCGCGGAACACAAGCGGCTAACTCTTCTCCGTCCATAATCTGGACAGTCTTGAGTTCGATGAATCTGGCACCGGCTAAGTAAGCCGCAATGATATTCTGGGCCAACTGGGAGTTCGGTCCGGCTGCCGGACCTATCGGAGATGTGATATTATCTCCGAACATCTCCAAAGTTGTACCTGATTTGTTTCTATAGAATTTGTTCGCATGAACACCGAAAATCGATCTGCTGTTTTGATATTCGGTTTTCATCCAATCAATCAGTTTGCTGAATTGAATCGGTCTCATTTCTGCACTCATTTTTTCACCTTCCTGTTGTTAGTATTCATTAAATGCTAGTCTAAAATTTGAGGTTTTTGCCTTCTTCATCGATTGTTTTCCATAATCTTTCCGCTTCTTTTCTTGCGGTTTCATATTCTCTGGCAAGTTCCTCGCTTGTCCTGTAGTTGTCTATCAGATGATTGCCGTTCACAAACACGTGCTCCGGTCTCCAACTCGGGAAAAGTCCGAAGAACAGATGTCCGAACACATTGTCTTTTGTAAGTGGTGTGAAATTTTCATATTTTACTACTTGGAGGTCTGCGACGTAAGCTTTTTTCAGTTTGCCGATTTTAACGTTCAAAGATTTACCGGCGAAATCATAGCCGGTTTCAATCATCTTGACGATATCGGAAAGACCGAATGTGGTGACAGATTTCTCTCTCAGGT
>CAYZPL010000058.1:0-6156 GCA_964480415.1 uncultured Candidatus Izemoplasmatales bacterium | reverse complement strand
CACCTTTATATTTCGTATTTGTACTTATTTCCACGAAAGCAAAGATACAGATTCAACATGTGATGTTTGTGGAAACATGTCCACAGGAGTCACTTTTTCTAGATTGTATCCGCCTTTGATCAGAAGTTCCAAATCTCTTGCCAACGTGGCCGGATTACATGAGATATATATGATTTTCGGTGTTTTCATATCGACCAGAGCTTTTATGAAAGTCTTGTCGCAGCCTTTCCTTGGTGGATCGATGAATATGGCATTAAAACGATAATCTTTCCATTTCTGAATCACTTTTTCAGCGACTCCGACTTCGAAAAATGCGTTCTTGATGCCGTTTATCTTAGCATTCTTTCTTGCATCTATTATTGCCGGTTTAACTACTTCGATACCGAACACCTTAAAAACTTTCTTCGCCAAACTTAGAGCAATCGATCCGATGCCGCAATATGCGTCAATCACTTTATCCGAAGTATTCAGATTTGCATATTGAATAGCTTGCTTGAATAATCTTTCGGCTTGTACCGTGTTCACTTGGAAGAATGATCTGAATCCGATTTCGAATTTGTTGCCAAGAAGATCTTCCATCAGATACGGCCTGCCGAATACAACTCTTATCTTGTCTTCCGAAAAACTTGATTCATCTTTGCTGTTTGTAAATCCGATTCCTTTGACTTCAGGATAATTGGAAACTATTTTTTCTATGAATTCTTTCTCATTTTCGAAGCTATCGCTTGTCAGGTTGAAAAGTAATACGATTTCTTTATATTTGCTCGATTCTCTGATAACCAGAGATTTAAAAAGCCCTTTATCGGTTTCCTCGTTATATGCGGTAAACTTGAATTCGTTGATCAGGTTTCTTATCAGGGTAAAAACTTCGAAAGTGTGTTTTTGCATCACATAGCACTCTTCAAGATTGACGACCTTGTGGGTTTTAGATTTGAAAAAGCCGGCTTCGACACCTTTTTCTCCTTGAGAGAACTTGATTTCGACTTTATTTCTGTAATAATACGGATTGACCATGCTAATAATATCGTCAACTATCGATGGATCTTTATCTAACTTTTTAACCATGTTTTCCAGACGATATTTCTTGAAAGCAACTTGGACATCATAATCCATATGCATCAGTTCGCAGCCGCCGCATTCATAGAAATGCTTGCATTTCGGTGCTTGACGGTACGGACTTCTTGTGATTTTTTCGACGACTTTACCGAAACCGTATTTGGATTTTCTGTGAGTTACCTCTATAACGGCTTTTTCGCCTTTTAGCAAATCTTCCACAAAAACTGTGTAACCGTCTGGTAATCTGGTTACACCTAAAGCGTCATGAGTCAAATCAATCGCTGTCACTGTATAGAATTTTTGCTCTTCTTTTTTTTCCAATTTTCTTTCCTTGCCATTTTCTAGGGTTATAATTAAATACCCCTATGTAATATTATAACATATTACAACCTATTGTCGTAAATATTCACGATAAATACACGGGAGTGAATGGTTGATCGTGACAAATAAATTACTGATTTCATGAATAAAGAAAAAGAAACCCACTTTGTTAGATAGGTTTCGTTTCCTGACTTCGTGATTTATATTTTTATTCGACAACAATTCTTACAGTATCACCATCTGCGGAATTTACATTTACCAATTCACCAATAGCTCCGGAATTGATCATCTGCAATAGCATATCTACATCGATATCAAATTCTTCATTATCTATTTTCATGAATTTCTTGTTGGTTTTAAGCAATTTCGCAAATTCGATCGGTATCTGGATTCTGACGGTGTCGCCATCGGCGGAATCAACATATACCTTCAACATTCTGAATTGATTCTTCTTGGCTTTAGGTATGTCGATCACTTCCTGAATTTCTGGACCATTCAGCGCAGCTAGCAATTTTTCTGCTTCAGCCGCGGTGATAACACCTTTGGAAACCAATTCCAATATTTTCATTCTTTCTTCCCTTAATTCATTATCGCTCATAGTGTTTCCTCCTTTTTTCGCCAGGTTATTTGACCTTGGCCAATAATTCTGCGGCTTCTTCAGCTGTGATCTCGCCATTATCGATTTTATCTAAAATCTCTTTTCTTGTCGGTCCTTTGTATGGTTGTTCTTCTTTTTCAGGTTCCTCATCGTTATCTGAAACTGAATATCCCAACTGCTCGATCACTTCGTCAAGCATTTTTTTGATTGTCGGGTACGATAAGTTCATTTCCTTTTCGATTGCTTTGATGTTGCCTCTATTCTTTACGAATACTTCGATGAAATATAAGTTGTCCGTATCTAGGTAGTTGAACTTGGACAATGTAAATTCTCCATGAAGCTCAGTACCGCATTCGCCACATACGAGAGTGGCTACTTCAAGATCACCGTGACATACCGGACATTCCGATATCACCGGATATTTCGCTGTTCTTTTTGTGGCTCTTTTTGCAAAATCCTTGAATGGATTAAAATCTTTTTTATCAAAATTGAATTTAGACATGATGTCCCCCTTTTATTTTCTATATTGTTTTAATATATACTTTTTCTCCGGATTTCGAATTTACTACAACGTTTATTCCTTTGGCGGAAATCAGGTTATACAAATCTGTTTTCGACAATGGAATGTTACCTTCGGAATCCCACTTTGCAAATCTAAGAAATGGTCTTGCCAAGAAAATCGGGAATGGCAGGAAAAATAATATTTTAAAAAATTTATTTACGCCTTTTTCTCCCGGAACATGAATCTGGAGTTTGATGAAATGCGCTCTGTTTGTGAATCTGATCTTTTTTCTTTTCTCATGATTATAGATCTCACGATAAGCTTTCTTGGTTGATATCTCATTACCTGCTAATTTTGTCAATGTATCTGATATCACAATGTCTTCCCCCTTGCTCTTTAAGTTGTAAATCGCAGTTATTAAAATTGTAATAAGCATAAATGGCAAGAAATCGAATAACAAGACATCAATGATACTCGCGCCTCTATCTACTGATAGAGTCTGGATGATCTCGTCAAGGGCTGCTGTTGAAAGTCCGAAAAACAATATTTTAAGTAATGTTAAGCCCCAGTTGACGGCTGTGATGAACCACAATATTCCTAGTACGGAGTATTCAGTGATATGTGCGGTTTTCCTAACGATATGGTCGAGTGAGTCGATTGAAATATTGTTTGTAGGTATTATCTTATCGATCAAATTCAATAAGTGATCTGTAATCTGCAAACTCATTCCTTCAGAACTGCTTCCCGGTATTGCTGACATCAGGAATATTATCGCTGTCATTGTTAGTGAAAGCACAAGTGATAATTTTTTCATATTTCCACCTTCCTTAATATGAATTATATCATATCGATCAGAAGGTTACTTGTGGCTTTCAAATCTTTTGCTTAATTTGTGCTGCATCAGTTTGGATCCTTTTTATTGATCTTATTTATGTGTGTATAATTCTTTATAAAGATCCATCCAAATGTCTTTTTCTGATTGAGTGTCATACCAATATTGCTTTGGTGTGTGTACACTTTTTCCCTTTTGATTCTTAAACATAATCTTTCCCTCCTATAAAACTTCTTTTTTTATTAATTGCTGTCGTTCTATAGCATATATAAATTAAGTTTTTCGTTTGTGAATTTCGATATTGAATTTATTAATTCTTTTTCGCTTTTCGTTTAACTTTCTTAATTTACACTTTAATTATAGCACGTTAAATTTGTTTGTCAAGTATTTTGTTAAACTTTTTATTAATTTTTTTAAGTTATTATTAAAAAAAGCCGCTTTTCGCGACTTTTTAGTTTAATATTTTTAAGTTTTTTATTAATTTTATTAATTTTGCATTAAAATCATTGGTATTTATAACTGTTCCTTCAATTCGAAAATCAAGTCTCTTATCTGAGCAGCCTGTTCAAAATCCAGTTCTTTCGCATAGACAAGCATCTGCTTTTCCAACATCTCGATATTCCGATGGATTTCGTTTTTGCTGAGTGTCTTGAAATCTTCGACTACTTCGTTGCTATCGCTCTTGATGGAAATCGACTCATGTATATCCTTATATATAGTTTTAGGAGTGATATTGTTTTTAATGTTGTATTCTTCTTGGATCTGTCTTCTTCTGTTTGTTTCGTTAATCGCCTTTTCCATCGAATCCGTCACTCTGTCCGCATACATGATCACATGCCCGTTACTGTTTCTTGCCGCTCTTCCTATTGTCTGAATCAAAGATTTTTCGCTTCTCAGGAATCCTTCTTTATCCGCATCCAATATTGCTATGAAAGATACTTCCGGCAAATCCAACCCTTCTCGCAATAGATTGATCCCGACAAGCACATCAAACGTTCCCAGTCTCAGTTTCCTGATCAATTCCATTCTTTCAAGCGGCTTAACCTTCGAATGCAAGTATCCGACCTTATAACCGATGCTTTTCAGGTATGCGGTCAGATCTTCGCTCATTTTGATTGTAAGAGTTGTGATCAGTGCTCTTTCGTTTCTTTCGATTGTCTTGTCAATTTCCGATAACAAGTCGTCGATCTGATTATGTGCTTTATGGACTTCGACGACCGGATCCAACAGACCTGTCGGTCTGATGATCTGTTCGACTATTTTGCCGGCTCTTTCCAGTTCATAGTCCCCAGGTGTAGCCGATACGTATATCACTTGATTTATCTTCTTATTGAATTCCTTGAAGTTAAGTGGTCTGTTGTCCAATGCGCTCGGAAGTCTGAATCCGAAATCCACCAACGTCTGTTTTCTTGATCTGTCACCCTTGAACATACCGCGAACCTGCGGTAATGTCACGTGAGATTCGTCCACCATCAGCAAAAAATCCTTCGGGAAGAAATCCATCAATGTCGACGGTGTTTCGCCTGCGTCCCTTAATGCCAGATGTCGCGAATAATTCTCGACGCCGGCGCAAGTGCCCATTTCTCTAAGCATTTCCAAGTCATACATCGTTCTTTGTTCGATTCTTTCAGCTTCAAGAAACTTGTTCTCCTCCTTGAAATATTTGACACGTTCGATCAACTCGTTCTTGATTCTGTTCAGTGCTTCATCAAGCTTGTCCTTGTTGGTCAAGAAGTGGGATGCCGGAAACAGACTCAAAATCTCGAAGTCCTGATAGATTTCGCCTGTGACGATGTTGAATTCCCTGATTCGGGAGATCTCGTCGAATTCGAATTCCACTCTTATGGCTTTTGTATTATTGTATGGAGGAAGAATTTCCACCACATCTCCTCTGACTCTGAAACTGCCTCTGACGAAATCCATATCGTTTCTGACATAAAGTATATTAACGAGTCTTTCAAGCAATGCGTCTCTTGGCATTTCTTCGTTTTTTCTCAATGTGACAATACCGGACTTGTATTCTTCCGGATCACCAATACCGTATATGCAAGAAACAGATGCTACGATTATCACATCTCTTCTCTCGAAAAGGGAAGATGTGGCCGCATGTCTCATTTCGTCTATCTCATCGTTGATCTTGGCGTCTTTTTCAATATATATATCAGCACCTGGTATATAGGCTTCAGGTTGATAATAATCATAATAAGAAATGAAATACTCGACGCGGTTGTTAGGAAACAAGGTTTTAAATTCGGAATAAAGTTGTCCTGCCAGAGTTTTATTATGTGCCAAAACCAAAACAGGACGATTCAGTTCCTGGATTACGTTCGATATTGTGTAGGTCTTACCGGTTCCGGTAGCGCCTAACAGAACCTGTTCTTTGACATTGTCTTTGATATTTTGAAGCAATTCTTTGATTGCGTTGGGTTGATCTCCAGTCGGTTTGTAGCTGGAAATCAGATCGAAATTTTTCATTTTAATCACCATATTAAGTATATCATATTTTGATTTATATATAATTTAATTACATTTTCTGCTAAAATATATTTGATAGAAAGGGGAAAACGATGAAAATCACTCTGGTTGGAATCAATACCAAATATATCCATCCTAATCTGGCAATCAGATATCTTAAAGCCAATTGCGCATGCGATGCCGATATCAAAGAATATACAATCAAAGACAAGATTGCCGAAATCATTGATGATCTGGACACCACAAATTCCGATTTGATGGCTTTCAGTGTATATATCTGGAATGTGGAAATAATCAAACAGGTCGCTAGAGCCATGAGGAAATCACGTCCGGATCTGATCGTGGTTTTTGGCGGGCCGGAAGTAAGTTATG
>CAYZPL010000057.1:0-6186 GCA_964480415.1 uncultured Candidatus Izemoplasmatales bacterium | reverse complement strand
TCGTGCTCCGCCGCACGACGCAGAACTCCCGCGTCGGAGCGTCGAAAGTCGTCACCAAGACCATCAGCGAAGCCGCTTTGGATTTGGCCAAGACATATGATATTGAGGCGTTCTACGAAACCAAAGTGCCATTCATCATCAACAAGGAAGGTACGGGTAGGTGCCCGATAGAATCGGCCCTGCTCGACATAGATGATATCGAAAATGGTTACAAAACAATCCTTAAGACGCTCAAGAAACTTATGAACAAATAAAAAAAGCACTTGATTTATTCAAGTGCGATTTTTTTTGTCTTGATTTTCCTTACACATTCGGGATCATCGTTTTGCACGTTGTTCACATGGCTTGAAACCTGGGCTAATTCCATTTCGTCAGGATCATATGGAAGCAGAATGCTTTTAAGCGCTTCAAAATCCCTGGTGTCCGGATCCAACCAGATTTTCGCCTTGTCCTCATCGAGGATGACTGGCATCCTGTCATGGATATCCGCGATCAACGTATTCGCTTTCGTCGTGATTATCACGCAGGTGAACACGGTTTCGCCGTCTTCCCGTTTGAAACGGCTGTACAGTCCGGCAAATCCGAAAATCTTCTTGTTTTTCACGGTGAATCTTAGCGGAGTCTTCTGACTTCCGGTTCTTTCCCATTCGAAAAAACCATCCGCCAAGATGATGCATCTCTGATGCATGAATGGTTTTTTGAAAAATGATTTCTCATCGATCGTCTCCGACCTTGCGTTGATCATTTTGTATGCTGTTTTTTCATCCTTTGCGAATTCGGGAATGAAACCCCATTTAAGTAACCCGATCCGATATTTGGTTCCATCGTTGATGATGGAAATGGCATCCTGGCTTGGAGCCATGTTATATCTCGGCAATACGATTTTCTCATCCAATACCTTGATGTCATAGTATTCGTCGAGATATTTTTTCATCTCGTCTCTAGTGACAGAGATAGAATATCTTCCGCACATTCAAAGGCACTCCCCTTGTTGAAAATGATTGTCTGTTTATTGCTTTTTATTAAGATGTTGTAGTGGTGTTCGTGTTAGTTTCAGTAGTTGTCGTATCAGAGGCTGTTGTTGTGGTCATGGTTGTGGTCGTGGTCGTAGTGCTGGAATTTGCTGCAACGACCTGTATGTCAGACTCGAAACTTGCTGTCGGAACAACGTGTAGGTAATATGTTCCTGCATTGGCGATGGTGAAAGTCGTACCTGAATCAAATGGAATCTGATTATTGGATGAATCGTATATCATGGAATTCGCCATGTCTGCCAAATGACTTGATTCTATCGAATAGGTGCCAGCTGGCAAATTGAGTTGAACGTAACCGTTTTCTCCAGAGGTTACCGGATATTGGATTGTTTCTCCAGGTTGGTAAACCTTGAGTGCCAAATCCATACTGTCAACTGCTACCATCTGATAATTAGAACTCATTACATCAGGAATCGAGAAATCTGCAGGTGCTGGAATCTTAAGTACCGTGTGATTAGTCAAAGTGAAAGTTATTGATGTTCCGTCGTCGAAATTAATTGTGTAATTAGATACAGACGCTTGGACGTCGATTGTGCTTTCAGCGTCAGCGAATGTGACAATTACATGCGCTTTGGCATTTTGGAAATCAGTCAAAGCTTGTCCTGTCAACTGGGCTACGAATGAATCCAAAGCCTTGAGATTGACGACTTGGTTCAAAAATACATCGAACTCATAAGTTCTGTCTCCGGTCTTGTTTTCGTTCGATACATCAGATACATTGAAATTTGAATTGAAGATCTGCTGATTGTTGTAATAATCTCCCTCTCCGACAGGTACCTGTGGTGTTACCACGTTGTTGTCGCCGATGACGAACTGAACAACCGGAACTGCTTGATTTCCTGTGTTTTCATATACACTCTTAACTCTTACTCCGTCTGCTGTCTCATCGACATAGACATAAGGAGAAGTTTGGTCAATCATGAAATATAGTTTTGAGTCAACGGGTAATATGTTCGTAAGATCTGTAGTATTGTTTGAAATTGTCAAATTAGTGTCTGTCTGAACTGTCAAATAAGTAGTGTTTTGATAAATCGGATTGAATTTATTGTATTCAGTTGTGAATCCCGATACCGCGTTAATTGTTGACAACAAATCACAACCAACGAAGGCAAAAGCCATCAAAACGAATGTTAAAGCTAATAAAATTTTCTTTTTCATCTGCTTGTCCTCCTATCTAAAATACTTGATATATAATCAAAATTATGTTTTTATAACTGTCTTTATTATATACCATTTTTTTGCCGTTTGTACCTATTCATGCTTTATTTCTTGAATTTCATCGCTAAGGGCATATAGACCGGGGAGAGTATCCAGCCGCTTTTATTTGGTATATTCTGTCATATAATCTGATTTTATCAAGCTGTTGAATCAATATTGTTGAATGCTTCTTTTCCAAGTATATTCCTTGAAAACAAAGGTTTCCCGGTTATGCTGATGTCATAGTGAAAGTAACTACCTTCAGGGAACTCTTTTTATATATACGTTTCAGAATGTGGTTTTTATTGTAAAAAATAAAAAAAGCTCTACTTAGTGAAAGTAGAGCAAAATTCATATTATTGTTTACAACGCTTCAGTGATCGATTTGCCTTGCATATGGAGTACCAGATAATCCGGTCCACCGGCTTTGGAATCAGTTCCGCTCATATTGAACCCACCGAACGGTTGATAGCCGACGATCGCTCCTGTGCATTTCCTGTTGAAATATAGGTTGCCGACATGGAATTCCTGTCTCGCCTTTTCCAAATGCATTCTGTTGTTCGAGATAACAGAACCAGTCAGTCCGTATTCAGTACCGTTGACTACTTCCAGACCATCTTCGAAGGATTTGACCTTGCAGACAGAAAGCACCGGACCGAAAATCTCTTCCTGCATGATCCTTGCCTTTGGATCACAATCGATGAAGACTGTCGGATCGATGAAATATCCCTTGGCATCCGAAGAGGTTCCACCTGTTAGCAACTTGGCTTCCAACTTACCGATTTCGATATATTCGTTGATTTTGTTGAAAGCGAGGATATCATTGACAGGGCCCATCTTGTTCGCGAAGTCTTCCGTCTCGCCAACTTGGATCTTCTCTGTCTTTTCCTTGATCAATTCCACAACTTGGTCATAGACGTCTTCATGGATTATCGCTCTCGAACATGCCGAGCATTTCTGTCCGGAAAAGCCGAACGCTGAAGTGACGATTGATTGTGCCGCTAATTCAATGTCGCAGTCGGAGTCGACAAGGATGGCGTCCTTACCACCCATTTCGGCAATCACTCGTTTCAGCCAGATCTGACCTTCTTGTACTTTGGCGGCATTTTCGTAAATGCTCATACCGACAGCTTTTGAACCTGTGAACGAGATGAATCTCGTCTTTGGGTGCTTGACGATATAGTCGCCAATTTCTGACCCTCTTCCCGGCATGAAGTTGATAACTCCTTTAGGAAGTCCTGCCTGTTCCATGATTTCCACGAATTTGAAGGCGATTACCTGTGTCGTCGAAGCCGGTTTCAAAAGTACGGTGTTTCCGGATACGACGGCTGCACTAGTCATTCCTGAAAGAATCGCCATCGGGAAATTCCAAGGTGTGATGATCGCTCCTACGCCAAGAGGTATGTATCTGTATTCGTTTCTTTCGACATCTTTACGGCTTTGAACCAAGTCGTCGATTCTGTCGATTCTCAACATCTGTCTTGCGTAGTATTCCAGAAAGTCGATCGCCTCGGCTGTGTCCGCATCTGCCTCAACCCATGGCTTTCCGGCTTCAAGCGTCATTAGCGCTGATAGTTCGTGTCTTCTTCTTTTCATTATGTTGGCAGCTTTGAACAGCACGTCAGCTCTTACTTCCGGAGCGACTTTCTTCCAAGATTCGAACGCTTTCAAAGCAGCTTCCATCGCTTGTTTCGCTTCTTTCATTCCGGCTTGGGAGATCTCACCGATAACTTCCTTATGGTTTGAAGGATTGAGTGATGCTTTCAATTTATCGGTGAAGACTCTTTCACCGTCTATTATCAAAGGATACTTCTGCCCTAGATAACTTCTGACGACCTTAAGTCCTTCCTGATACTTTTTCTGGTTTTCCTTGTCGGAAAAATTGGTCAATTCCGTTGCTTTGTAATCATAAATGGCCATTTGAAATACTTCCTTTCCTATACCACCGATTTCTCGTAATCGGTAGTCTTTTTTTCTTTGAATCTGTCTATATGCAATTCTTTGGCATACTCTTCGATTTCCTCTCCGAGGATTATCTCGGAAATGATTTCACCCGTGATCGGCGCGAACATGAATCCGTGGCCCGAAAAGCCACAGGCTACATAAAATCCCGGCAATTCCTTAATATCTGATATGATCGGTTGTCTGTCGGGGGACACATTGTATGAACCTCCCCATGCCCTTACCACTCTCAATTTTCCCACTTTGGGAAGGATATGGCAAACGGTTTTCGCCATTTCATCCAAGAACTGCCACGAAGATGAGATATCATGGCTGTGAACAGCTTTGGGATCGCTCCTGCCCATCAAGAAACTTCCGTGCGGAACTTGTTGGCAATAGATGTTTTTCGAGAAACTCATCACCATCGGTCCCTGGATCGGTTTTGTCGGTTCGGTGACCAAAATCTCATGATTTTCCGAATATGTCGGAATATCCACATGGACGAGTTCGCCGATTTCATGTGAAAATCCTCCGGCAGCGTTGACGACTTTGTCGGTTTCAATCTCCTGTTTATCAGTTATCACTTTGGTTATTCTATTGTCTTTTACAACTATTTCCTTCACTTCTTCAAAGAAGTTGAATGAAACTCCCAATTTCCTTGCGGCAAAATAATACGCCTCGCTCATGAGAAATGGATTGACATGCCCGTCGGTCTTGCAGAAAGTCGCACTTATGAATGCGTCAGGATTCAAATGCGGTACGATCTCCAAAGCTTCCTTTACGGTCAGTTTGACCGAAGGGATTCCCAGTGAATTCTGCAGTTTGACGTTCTTTGCGAATTGTTCGTCTTCTTCTTTGTCTGTTGCCAGGATCAGATAGCCTTCCTGTTTGAATTCTATCGATTTCTCATAACCGAGTTCTTTTTCGGCTCTTGCGAAAAACTCAATCGATTTTCTGGCAAGGATGCAATTGAGTTTCGTACCCCATTGCTGTCTCACACCGGCACCGCATCTGCCGGTCGAACCGCTTGTCAGATAATCTTTATCGATCACTACAATATCCTTCATACCTTTTTTCGCCAAATTGTAAGCTATCGCGAGTCCGCTGATTCCGGCTCCGATTATCACGACGTTCGCCTTATTCATTTTCGGCACCTTTGGCGATGTCTTCTAGGACGACGCCGGTCGTGAGTGGTCTTGTCTTCTGCAATTTGACTGTTTCAAGATTCTTGTTCAGATATTTGGCGATCTCTCTTTGGATCAGATGTGAACAGGTCTGTCCCTGACAAGGTCCCATTCCAACTCTTAGGATTCTTTTCAATTCTTCAAAAGTCGTGTAGCCTTGTTCGAGACATTCATGTATTTCCGCCAATGTCACATCTTCGCATCGGCAGATTATGATATCGTTCTTGTTCATTTTGGACACCTGACAGTCACAAAGTCATATAGATATTGTTTCTTGACCGATGCGGTTATGATTGCGGTACGGTCGTACCGATTGTTCGTTTGGACATTTTCTATCACGGCGTCGGTGATATATTCTCCCTTATAGTTGATTCCTTGCCATATGTCGCCTTTTTCAGGAAGTGGCAGGAGTTCATACGGGATTTTGAAGTAAGCTCTGTCATCTTTTATTTGAGCCGTCATGATTGCCAGTCCCGGACAAGAATAGACACACATCGCACAGCCGGTGCACTTGTTGAAATCGATCTCTGGTATTTGATTGATGTCGCTACCGATCGTTATGGCATCGGTAGGACAGCTTGTCGAACAAGGATTGCAGGGAATCTCCTGATAACAGCCGACGATAGCTTTTGGTTTATATAATTGTTCCGTCTTCGGAAATTTCGATTTTATCTGCGCTTCCGACGGTATACCTGTTGCCTTAATCATAAACCTCACCTACTTTTTTCAGACCGCATCTGACCTTGTCACCGCATGGACCCTGCCTGAGCACCAAGAGCTGCTCGGTGAATTCCTTTTCCAGTCTGTCATGTTCCGGATGTCTATGACCC
>CAYZPL010000056.1:0-6257 GCA_964480415.1 uncultured Candidatus Izemoplasmatales bacterium | reverse complement strand
GTGAAAAGAATAAGATTGGATGAAAAATACACTCTCAACACTTTTCCTACAATCAACATTAAGTCTTTTGCTTTCCTTGGGGCTGTCATCTTCCTTGTACCATTGATTGACAAAAACAAAAAACATGGTGATATCTTCAAATAATGACATGAAAAAACAGCTTAGTCAAAAAACTAAGCTGTTATATTTATGAATTGTTATTTGAGTTTTAATATCTCTTTACCGAATCTGTTATCCAGTTCGATTACAAGAAGCGAATAAACGAAGACTTCAAGAGGTAGTTTGGCGATCCTTAGCGGCAACTGCGACCAATATGGCAAGTTATACATGTTGTGCAACCATACAGGCGTCAATATCAAGGATGTGACGACCATGACGGCTACTACCATGAAGATGATCTGTTGGGCTCTGGCTTCCAGTTTTCTCTTGGTAAAGACAAATACTCCGAAAATAACAGATGCGACTATGCTAAGTGACAGAATCACGTAACTCCATCCTACAGTCATCGTGGTGTGAGCCAGAAAAACATGGATATCAACAATAAGATAGATACTTCCAAGCAATACCAAACCCGCCAAAGCGTAGTTCAGGTAAAGAAATATCTTCGCCTTTTTGGACTTTATCAACAAAACCAGCCATGGCAACACTCCGACTATCATCGCATTGACGGTAAACCCGAAATAATATGGTCCGTTCGCCGTTCCGAACATGAAATATCCCAATGTGTCTTGAGCCACCCCAGCCAGAAGTCCATAAAAAGGACCGAAGAAAATGCTGATGAGAATCAGCGGCACCCAGCCGATACCAACTTTCAGGTTGACCTGGCCAGGCGGATATGCGAATACGATCACATATGTGAGTACGATTCCCATCGCGACCAAAAGTCCGGTGAAAATCAAATTTCTTAATACTTTGTGTCTCATCTTTTCTCCTTAATTCAATCTGAAATCTATCGGTTCCTGACCGGTTTCTTTCAGAAAATCGTTGATCTTGGTAAATGGTTTCGAATTAAAGAAACCTCTATATGCAGAAAGTGGAGAAGGATGAACATTTTCAATAATCAAATGTTTTGAATCAGTAATCAAACTTTTCTTGCTTCTGGCATAAGAACCCCATAAAACAAAAACCATCGGCTCTTCCTTTTCATTCAGCAACGATATCACATGGTCCGTGAATCTTGTCCAACCGTAATCTTTGTGGGACAGCGGCTGGTTTTTCCTGACGGATAGGATCGCGTTCAGTAATAAGATACCTGATTGCCCCCATTTAGTCAAGTCACCAGACTCGGGAATTTCGATGCCTAAATCGCTCTTAATTTCCGTGAAGATGTTGACCAAAGACGGAGGAATGTCGATTCCTTTCGGCACAGAAAAAGCAAGGCCCATCGCCTGGCCGGGATTATGATATGGATCCTGGCCCAAAATAAGCACTTTAGCCTTGCAAAAAGGTGTCAACCGAAATGCATGAAATACATCATGGATTTTCGGATAACATGGATATTTTTTATATTCTTCTACAATATTCTTCGTCAATTCTATGAAATAGTCTTTCTTGAATTCATCTGCTAATAATTGATCCCAATCGTTTCCAATCATCATAACTTCCTATGTGAACAGTTTATTGAGTTACACGCTGAGCACTCGATGTCTTCTTCACAACCTTCCGGTCTTTTGGTTTTTTCGTTGATGATATATGTAACCACATATAGTACGATACACGCCAAAAGTATTCCGATTCCGAGTAATATTTGCCAGGTCATTTTACAGTCTCCACCAGTTTTGTAAGCTCTTCAAGCAAAGTTTTCGCCTTATTTTCAGCGTCTTTGATGTCCTTACCCTTGACTCCGGCATAGATTTTCAGTTTCGGCTCGGTTCCAGACGGTCTGAAAACAAACCATGATTTGTCATCAAGGGTATACTTGAGGACGTTTGATTTCTCCAATTTGATTTCCGTCACCGTATCACCGACGTACTTCTTCGACAATTTGAAATCCTCAATGCTGATGACTTTTGCTCCTATCATTTCCTTTGGCGGATTCTTGCGGAAGAACTCCATGATTCTCGTGATTCTTTCCTGTCCGGCTTTTCCTAGGAGAATGATGCTGTGAAGTTTTTCCAGATAATGGCCGTATTCCCTGTAAATATCAAGCAATATCTGATACAGGTCCTTTTGTTCGCTTTCGTTGAAGAAAGTCGCTGCCTCGGATATCAGTAACATGGCTTGGAAAGAGTCCTTGTCCCTTACGAAGTCCTTGACGACGTAACCGTAGGATTCTTCATAACCGAAAACGAACTCCCGGTCATCTTTTTCCAAAAATCTCGCTTGTTCGCCGATATATTTGAAACCGGTCAGAGTCGAAATGACTTCCATACCGAAACTTTTAGCGATTTCAGCACCCAGATCGGATGTCACTATGGTGTTGAACACAACACCTTTTTTAGGAAGTTGATTAAGTTTCTTTTTTTGTGTTAGCAGATAATAGATCATTATCGCTCCGGTCTGATTGCCGGTCAGCAGTTTGTATTCGCCTTTATGTTTGACGGCGATTCCCAAACGGTCCGCGTCGGGATCAGTCGCGATCAAAAGATCGGCGTCTACTTCTTTGCCAAGTTTTAGCGATAAAGTGAAGGCTTTCGGATCTTCCGGATTAGGCAGTTCCAAAGTCGAAAAATACGGATCGTTGACCATTTGTTCCTTTACCGGATAGATGATATAACCCATTTCCTTCAGCAACCTTTCGCCTAGGTATGCGCTGGTTCCGTGAAGCGGTGTGAAGACTATTTTCAAAGGTTTTTGGATATTAGGATACAGTGCAATCGATTTGACGTTCGCAAGATACCTGCTGTCGACATCCTCACCGATATATTCTAACAAATCCTTGCTGCTTAGTTCTTCAAAAGTCAAAGTCTGGATTTCAAAGAGATCCGTTACCAAATCGACATATTTGATGATCTCGTTGGCGTAATGCGGAGTGTATTGACATCCGTATTCGTCATAGATCTTATAACCGTTGTATTGCGATGGATTATGGCTGGCGGTGATTACTATGCCCGCCAAGGCTTTAAGATATCTTACCGCAAAAGATAGTTCCGGTGTCGGACGCAGATTGTAGAACAGGTATGTTTTGATACCATATACTCCAAGAACCTTTGCCGATTCGAAAGCGAATTCCCTCGACATCAGACGATTGTCGTAGGCGATGACGACGCCGCGCTTGAGATCCGACTTCTTATTTTTTGCCACAAGATATCTGGCAAAACCGTCATTCGCTCTTCTGATCGTATAAATATTCAATCTGTTGATTCCCGGACCCATCATGCCGCGCATGCCGCCGGTTCCGAAACTGAGTGAAGTATAGAACATGTCTTCCAGTTCCTTGTTGCTTTTATTTTCCATCTGAAAACGCAGTTTTTCATCTAAAAAACTGTAATTCAGCCATTTTTCATATTCTTGTTTCCACATAATACCATCTCCGTTATATTCATTTTAAGATAAAAATACTTTTGACATGGACTCAAAAGTATTTCCCCGTTAAGTATCAGATCTGTTAATCAGATAATGTAATCCACGACACCGTCTTTTCTTGGTTTTGCTTCTGGATTTTTTTCAGCAGGATAACCGATGACGAACGCTGCGTCATGGTCGAATCCTTCCGGAATCTTCAGAATTCTGTCCGCGTCGATTTTTTCCATTCTATGATATAAAAACCTTGTATCACCGATGATGCATGTTCCTAGTCCTAAAGCCTGAGCGGCTATCGCCATATTCTCCAGGACGCAACCTGAATTCATCTGCGAGAATCCTTCAATCTTCGAACTGATTACCAAAACTACCGGTGCATTGTGAAAAATATGATGCCCCTCTTCCTTTTCGATACCAAGTTTTGTCATTCCTTCTATCGCCATTTGATTGATTTCATCAATTCTTTCCTTGTTGGTGATGACGGTCAGATGCCAGTTCTGTCTGTTCTTGGCACTTGGCGCATAAAGCCCACATTTAATAATAGCCTTCAAATCCTCATCGGACACAGGTTTGTCAAGATATTTTCTTATACTCCTTCTTGCCAAAATGCTTTCAATGGTCTCGTTCATAAGAATGCCTCCTACAAATCAAATAAGTTTTGAAATATCTCTGTTGCATGCGGACTCTGTCTCCAAAGTCTTGGCAGCTATTTTTTTAGCGAAATCAATCGCTTCATGCATGTTTCTTCCTTGGTTCAAGCTGAATACTATGCCAGCGAACAAAGCATCACCAGCCCCCACTGTGCTCTTAATGTTTTTTGCTTCATAGACTCCGCTCTCAAAGACCTCGTCATCGATATTATAGGTTATCGGACTTTTTCCGGAGGAGACAACCACCGTTTCAAGTCCCATAGATACAAGGTCCTTTACACCTTTGATTATATCACAAATATCCATATTTAATAGAGCTTTTAACTCTAAATTGTTAATTTTCAATAAATCAACATATTCCAGTAAATCAAGCAGTTTTATGACCTTTGCCTGCGAAACCCCCTCAACATAAATCTTCTTCCGTTTATAGGTGTTTATAAGATAATCGAGGCTCTCTTTAGAAAGATTGCAATCAAGGACCAATACATCGAAACCGTCGATGTATTCATGTTTCGATTTCAAGAAAATTGGATCCAGAAGAGAAAAATCCTCCATGTCGTTGAGACCGTGATTCATGTCTCCGTCACTATTGTGGATTGCCAGATAGACATTGTTCTTCCTGTCAGAAAACAAAGATTCCTTATAATCGATTTCTAAATCATCCAAAGGTTTACATAAAAGTTGAGCAAAAATATCATTCCCGACATATGTCAGAAAATCGACACTTTCACCCAAATATTTCAAATTTTCCATTATGTTTTTTGCGACACCGCCGATTGTAACTGACACATCTCCGATATTGGAATCCCTATCGACTAATTTGGCTTTGCTTCTGCCGATGATGTCGATGTTGGTTCCGCCGATAACCAAAGTCTTCATTATTCCAGTATGTTCGTGAAGATGAAGTCGACATCGTACTTGATGTACTTTTCCGCCAACATCTTTTCATCAATCGTCCCTGTAGCCACTTTCAAACCGATCAGATGCATCCTCTTGATCAATTCGCTTGTTAATGTCTGGTGTCTCACAAAAACATTGAAACCGTTGTTTTTGCAGTAATCGAACGTATCCTCGGTTGGATTGTCATCTCTGAAGAAAATCTTGCTGTTTTCCACGCTTTTTCTTAATTGCTGGAGCACCTTCTTGTTGTCGCTGATGAAGTTGACTTCCGAAAGATCGTAATTATCATTAATGTTTGCGAGAATCTCGTCGATGTGTTTGTGTTCAAGATTGCTCCAAATATTGACGAACGCATGCTTTCTATAGGCTTTGCAGATTGACAGGAAATCTTCGAATTTCGGTATGAATATGTTCTCATTGAGATTAGAGGTCTTGCGGTCCACAAGATAAAACTTCTTCAGTTCCTCATAGGTGAAACTAGGAATGTAGAGATTGAGAAGTCCAAGCCTAAGCAGTGTCTCGTCACGCGTGGTGATAATCAGATCGTCCCTCGATATAAAGACGTCGCAGCCGATTCCTTGGTAGGTACGGTTGGCCGCAGCTAAAAAAGCGAAAATGGAGTTTTCGGTCTCGATTCCGCTTAGCCCTCTGTTCGCAACCATGCCCTTGAAATATTTGTCGATTTTAATCGTATTCATCTATTTCACGCCTTTACAACATTTTTGTACAATTTATTTTACCATTATTTAAATATTTTATGTATAGTAATTTAAAAAATGGCTATTTTTTGTTAATATATTAGTTATTGAGAGGTGGTAAGATGAAACTGAATGAATTAGGTTTTGATTTTTCTAATCCTGGCAGCTTCCTAATAAGCAGGAAAAACAAGGTCGCGAATATCGTTTTCGGTATTATTTTTCTGGTATTTGTGTTTATACTTTTAACATTTGTGATTATATATCTGGCGAAATCGCCGATACATTCTAACGGTCGAACGATTTATTTTAACGATCCCGAATATCAACGCATTTCACTGCTAATGCTGATTATTTTCGGTGGTATCATGCTTTTATGCTTGTTGGCCTTTATCGGCACGTCCTTCATCAAACCGAAACCATATATAAGAAAAGTCCAGAATTTGACTTCTGGGAATTTCTATTACGTGTATAGGCGAGCCCTTGAAATCTACATCGCTTCCGACAAGGTTATGATATATCGCAAGAATCAACAAAGAGTTGATGTCGA
>CAYZPL010000055.1:0-6301 GCA_964480415.1 uncultured Candidatus Izemoplasmatales bacterium | reverse complement strand
CATTTCAACAAGCTCTTTAGTCTTTTCAATATTTTCTTCGATTGGATAGTGAGATCCGTCAAACATTACTGATGAATATCCAGCTGCGATACAAGCTTTTGCGCCTTCGTATGTTCCGTGGTCAAGATGCAACGCAACCGGAACGGTGATATGCAAAGATTCAATCATAGCTTTTACCATGTCCGCTACCACTTTGTATCCGGTCATGTATTTGTTCGCGCCTTCTGAAACTCCCAAAATAACCGGTGAATTGTTTTCTTGGGCGGTGAGTAAAACAGCTTTTGTCCATTCTAGATTGTTGATATTGAAATGCCCGACTGCATATCCGCCTTTATGCGCTTTGACAAGCATATCTCTTGCAGAAACTAATCCCATAATTTGATTCCTCCTAAAATTTATTCCGTTATAATTATACATTCATAGCCAGTAAATGTAAAGCAGTCCAACCACTTAAATTTCGCTGATTTTTCGTAAAATAATAATTGAACTAATATGCAAGATAAAAAAAAGGAACTCCTAAAGAGCTCCTAAAAAATACTTTGCCTGCGATATTTTATTAGCTACCTGCAACTTGCATGGATTTGATTTTGATTGACGGTGCCACAACTCCGAAATAGCTGACTTTTAGATCGTTTCCAACCATGGTCACGTCTTTCAGCATTTCCAAGAAATTGCCCGCGACGGTTATCAAAGCTACCGGTCTGACTTTCTTCCCGTCTTTTACATAATATCCGGAAGCCTGTAAGGAGAAGTCACCGCTTACTGCGTTGGCTCCGGCATGGGTTCCTTGTACATTGGTAACGAAGATTCCTTCTTTGATGGAAGAAATCATTTCATCCAATTCGCTTTCGCCAGGTAATAATTTCAAGTTGATGGCTGAGATATTTCCGCCGATTCCGTTTCCTGTAGGTTCAACATTGTCTTTTTTCGCGGTTACAAGATTATGCAAAAATGTTTTTAGCTGACCGTTTTGGATTAATTCTTTATATTTAGTTGCCACACCTTCATCATCAAAAGAACGGCTGTGGGAACTCTTCTTCATGAACGGGTCATCAACCAGAGTTACTAGGTCTGATCCGATTACTGTGTTAAGTTTCCCTTTCAAAGGTGAAATACCTTTTTGGACGCTTACAGCTGAGAAGATCCCATGAAAAGCAGATAACAACGCCGCTATGGCTGTGTTCTTAAAGACAATTTCGTACTTATTGCTTGGAACTGGTTTGGCTCCTAGAGAATTCAGTGCGTCTACTACGATGTCTTTCGCGATAGCTTCAATATCGAAGTCATCGAAATCGTTGGAAATCTGAACATCAAATCCGACTCTTTGATCTTTGTCGTCTTTGACAATTACCTGAGCACCCATATATGCAGAATTAGCTTTGTTGGAAAGATTCAAACCTTTCGAGTTTATCAATTTCACTTCGTTAGTATCTTCGGAATACATACTTTCAACTACAGAGACTCTTTCGTCATATTCTCTTAACAGTTTATCTAGATCAACGAGTTTCTGGATTTTCTTGGAAACATCAACTTTCGGTAATTTCTCATTGAAGATGTCATCAAGTTTCTGATATTTTTTGTCACCTTCATATATTACTGCGTCATCAAGAGAATCGATGTTTTTCGCATTGGCTATAATATTGTCGACTACCTCGTCGATTATATCATCTTCCAGAACTTCAGTAATATACGTACCCATTTTCTTATTGAAGATTCCGCGAATGATAAGTTTCGATGTATCTGATATTTCGTATTTGTCAGTTTCGCCTTTGAAAATCTCGATACTGATGCTTTTTGATTTTGTTGAATAGATCTGAATATCTGAGACACCTTTTTCAGAAGCTACTTTAAATAATTTCTTAACATTCATATTAGTTAGCTCCCTTCTTTCCGCCTACTGTCATTCCCACTACTCTGATTGTCGGTTGTCCGACATCGGCAGGAATTGATCCGGATGCTGATCCGCACATTCCTCTTGCGCTTTCAAGATTGTTTGCAATCATATCGATCTTATGAAGAATTTCAGCTCCATTACCTACCAAGGATGCTCCTCTTACAGGCTCGGCAATTTTGCCGTCTCTGATCAGGTATCCTTCTTGAACAGAGAAATTGAAGTCTCCCGATCCTGGATTGACGGATCCTCCACCCATCTTTTTGGCGAACAATCCATATTTGGTATTGGCAATGATTTCTTCAAATGTAGATTTACCATTGTCAATGTATGTATTGCTCATTCTTGATGTCGGTGCATATTTATAAGATTCTCTTCTAGAAGATCCTGTTGCAGGATGATTCATTCTTCTACCGTTGATTTTATCAACCATATAAGTTTTGAGAACACCGTTCTCAATCAATTGTCTTCTTTGTTGAGGATAACCTTCGTCATCGAAATTAGCTGATCCCCATGCGTTTTCAATCGTACCGTCATCGACGGCATTGACTATATCAGAAGCAACTTTCGTTCCAAGTTTTCCACAGAAAACAGAAGCGTTCTTAGCTACTGATGTGGCTTCCAAGGAATGCCCACAAGCTTCATGGAAAATAACCCCACCGAATGCGTTATGTAATACAACCGGCATTACACCACTTGGACAATCGTCAGCAAACAACATTGTTTTAGCGGTTTCGGCGGCAGTCTTGGCATAATCAGCTATATCTTTTTCTTCTAGGAAATATTCGTATCCTTTTCCAGAACCCGGTCCTTCGAATCCTGTTTGCATGACTCCGTCCTTTTCTGCAACTGCGTTGACACCAATTCGGACTCTGACTCTTGTTTCTGTGACAAATCGTCCTTCTGAGTTTGCAATCAACACTTCTTGTTGCTTGTCTGTACAATAGACAATTACTTGAGAAATAACTTCGTCAAAATTATGGGCTGCTTCGTAAGCTTTTTTCATCAAGCCCACTTTTTGCTCGAGCGCAACATCGCTTGGCAAAATCTTTACTTTATGTCTCTCTCCGACTTGAAGATTTTGTAATGGAACTCTTTCCATAAGTTTCTCGTCATGGAAAGATTTTGATAAATCACTTGCTAGTTTAACTAAATCTTTCGGGTTCTTGCTGTTGGTGTACCCATAGACGCTGTTGAATTCTTTCGCGACTCTGATACCTACGCCAAACGTTTTTGTTTTATTGGCTCTTTCCAATCTTCCCGAAATTGATTGAAGTGTTGTTGAGTCAGTCCCTTCTGTGTAGACTTCAGCAAAATCCGCACCTGTAGAAAGGCTGACGTCAAGTATCTCTTCAATTATTTTCTTTTCTAATAACATAACTATTCTCCTCGCCTTCTGTATAATTTTATCACATCTTATTTATAATATAAAGAAAAAGAGCGAAATGAATTTTCCGCTCTTTATAAAATAGGTTTAAAGGTATAATTTCGAATATTTTTCCTTAAGGTATTTTACGTAATATTTCGGATTAAATTCTTCTCCCGTGACTTCAAGCAATATTTCCTTCGGTGTCTTGGATGATCCGAATTTGTGGATTTTTTCCTTAAGCCAAGCATTTATCTTTTTGATGTCATTCTCTTTGATGGCCTGGAAAATATCGAAGTCTTTCAGCATTGCATAATATATTTGCGCTGAGTAAGCTGTTCCTAATGCATATGTCGGGAAATAACCGAACATGCCGCCGCTCCAGTGAACGTCTTGCAATACTCCATCAGAATCATTTGTTGGTCTGATGCCCAAATATTCAAACATCAAGTCGTTCCATAATTCAGGAAGTTCATCAACAGTTACTTCTCCGGCAAACAATTTTCTTTCAATATCATATCGTAACATGATGTGAAGTGAATATGTCAATTCGTCAGCTTCGACTCTGATCAACGACGCTTCTGCTTTATTGACGGCTTGAAACATGTCCTCCGGAGTCAAACCTTTTGTTTGTTCCGGGAAGAGTTCCTGGAATTTCTTGAAATGGATTTGCCAGAACTCCAAACTGCGTCCGACAATGTTCTCATAGAATCTTGACTGTGATTCGTGGATACCCATTGAAGTACCCCCAGCCAATAATGTATTGTCGTATTTGATATCTATTTGTTGTTCATATGTCGCATGTCCTAGTTCATGAATCGCCGCGAATATGCTTGAAAATACAAAATTCTTCAAATATCTGGTTGTAAACCTTACATCCTTTGGAGAAGTGTTCCAAGTAAATGGATGAACGGATTTCTTCATCAAACCGGCATCCCTGTTAAAATTCATCACATCGATCAGATAGTCACAAAATTCTTCTTGTTTTTTCGGGTCAAAAGTATCATTGATGAAATTATCATACTTTGTTTGCGGATGTTTTAAGACTTCTTTTACGAACGGAACCAAATCTTTTTTTAGAGTGTCAAAAAACTCATCGTATTCTTTTGTTGTCATACCTTCTTCGAAATCATCCAACAAAGTTATGTATGGATCAGTGTTCTTGTCATAATATAATGCGAATTTTCTATTGAATTCCATAATTTTCTTAAGATTGGGTTTGAAAGATTCATAGTCGTTGTTCTTTTTGGCGTCTTCCCAAACTATTTGCGACATCTGAATCAATTCCATATATTCAGCATATTCATCTTCAGGTATGTTGATTATTTTATCAAGATCTTTTTTTGCTTTTTTTACTTCTCTTTTGAACAAATCATCAAGTTGATCCAATTTTCCATATAGTTCATTGACAACTTCTTGATATTCTTTTGATGTCTGGATCGCAAAAAGCTCTCTGGTAATTATTCCCATCATTTCCGCTCTTCTTTGAAATGATTCTCTTGGAGCCTCCGTGTTCGAATCCCAGCCCAATATATTCATTACATATATATAGGCTTTAATTTTCATGGTTATTTGTCTAAATTTCTTTTCAAGTTCCATTTATCTCACCTCAAGAAATATTATACACTATTTTCAGTCTGAAATCTCTTTATTTGGTGATAATTCTTACATCTCCAGAAACGGATTTTTGCGATCTGATGTTAATCTGTCTGTTTCTGTCTTCGTTTTCAATTGATATGTCACCGGAAACTGATTTCAAAGCAACGCTTCTCGGATAGCAGTTTGTGCCTTCGAAGTCACCGCTGACGGTTCTGAATTCCATATCGTTACATTCCACATCTTCAAATTCGACATCACCTGATACGGTATTTAGAATAATATTTTTCTTAACTCGGAAATCCTCGGCTTCGATATCACCGCTGACAAGGGAAATATAGCATCCAACTGCGAAAACGTCTTCAAGAGAAAAATCTCCAGAAACTGATTCAAGTTTAAGGTCATCGGTCTTGATGACATTAAGCTCAGTGTCTCCGCTTGTAGTTTTGATGTGCAAATCTTCAGAAATCAGGTTCTTGATATTAAAATCGCCACTTACTGTCTGAAGTTTGCAAAACGACAATTTCACTTCAGCCGGCAAATACAAGTCGAAAGCAAAATCATCAGAACGTCTGAAATTGAATCTGATTTTAATTTTCTTATCAAGTGAGACAATTAATTTATTGTTGACAAACTCAACAGTATAGTCATCGGCCTTGTTTCTTCCGGAAAAAGCCACAACCAAAGAATTCCCTGATGAACGATGTATATTGACATCTTCACTGACAAGGTTCAAGTCGATTTCATAGCCATCCTTGGCATCGAACTTCCACACCTTGTCATGATCTTCTTCATCAATTTCTTCTGTTTCAAAATCCTTTTGTTCCTCTGACTCTACTTTTTCTCCCGCCAATTCCTTGGCAACTTTGATAGGATCTCCAAATTTAGTTTCAAGTTCCTCTTCACTCAACCCTTCGCTGATCGCCTCTTCCATCATTTCCTTGTGATCGTTAAGTATCTCCTTTATTTCATCCTCCGCAACTTTATTCTTCCTCAACTCTGTTTCCAAATCTTCTAAAAACTTCTTCATTTTTCTTTCCTCCTTTGTTAAGAATAGCGTAAACCCCGCCAATGAATTGATCCCACTCATCTCTAAGATCAAGATAGCTATAAAATCCTTTTTTTGTAATGCTGTAATATTTTCTTGGCGCTCCTCCAGATGATTCTTGGAGGTACGTCGTGAAATAACCTTCTTTTGTCAATCTTCTTAATATAGGATAAATAGTATTTTCATTTACATTAAGATGTTCTGACAGATTGTTGATGATTTCATAACCGTACAAATCTTCTGCGACAAGTTCGTTCAATACACAGAGTTCGATTATTCCTCTTTTAAATTGTGAATTCATGTTTTTCACTTCCTTGGAACCAATTATAACACAGTACTGTGTGTTACACAATACTAATATTAAAAAAAAGACACTAATTTTTATAGTGTCCGATTTTTT